>CAMWTG010000199.1 GCA_947177115.1 uncultured Clostridia bacterium | reverse complement strand
CATTGATGCCGGTCCAGTATTTCTATGAATTCCTCCCGGTATCTGGGGTTTACCTCGATCTCATCGCTTGGCGGCGCGTAGTGGAAGCTGGCTCCCTCGTCCCGCAGGGCGGAGGTCGGGATAATGATGCCGCAATCCCTGACGGACTTATCCAGCACCCCGCAGGTGCCAAACAGCACCAGCTTCTCCACTCCGGCAAAAAACAGCTCCTCCAGGTCCCCCACACATCCCGCCGCGCCCACATAGGCTTCAAACAGGGCGATCTCCCGCCCCTTATACGCCGTCCGGTAAACCGGGGTATCCCAATTGGCTTTCTTCAGCCGTGTGATCTCCTCCCCGCCCAGACGCTCCACCATCCGCTCGAAGGTGCTCCGCTCAAAGCAGGACACTGCCACTTTGGGGCAGTCTTTGACCGTCCCGTGGGTATCGGACGGATTGATGATCGCTATGGGGTTGGGGTCAAATTCGTGCAGCAGCATTTCTCTCCCCTCATTTCTCACCGGGACCCAGCTGTTCCCACAGCTCCCGGTATACCTGGCCGCACAGCGCAGTCACAGCCTCTCGGTTGCCCGCCAGATATGCGCTCAGGTATGTACAGGCCGCATCGGCCTGGTTCCATTCTTCCGCTGTGACCGCTCCCTCCGACAGGGCCGCGTCCAGCTCCTCCCGGTCCAAGATATACAGTTCGCCCCGGCTGTTCACCACGATGTCCAGATACATATCCACAAACGTCGGGTTTTCCGGGTCGTTGAACCGGTTGCCTGCGGTAATGTCAAAATAGATCTGGATCAGCCGCCCTCGGTCGTCATACATGGCGGTCATCCAGAAGGGCAGCCCTTCCAGCGCGATCTGCACCCAGGCGTAGTCTTTCTCCGCGATCAGTACGTCCTCGCCCCCGTCGTGGACGGTCAGCGGTCTGGTCACCTCCCGGATGACCAGCAGGCTCTCCTTCCCCCGGATCCCGCATATCTGACAGTCCCGGCTGACATATTCCCGCCGCAGGATGCGGCTCCAGTCGCTGCGGCGCATATCTTTTACTTGCCGTTCAATCATCTGTCATCTATCCTTTTCCTTAAACGTCTATATAGAACAGTATATCTGATTTTCCTTCCTGGCTGGTGCCTTTGTATATATTTGTATCCAGTCCGCCGATGTGGAAGCCCGCTTTGATGTAAAATTTGCAGGCTCCCAAGTTATTGTCCTGGCCCTGGGTATAAAGGCCGTTATAGCCCCTGGATTTGCTGACTTCCTTGGCCTTCTCGATCAAAGCCAGGGCCGCACCCCGGCCCCGATATATGCCGGACACTTTGAGATCGTAAAGATACATGTACTTGAACCACTCATCCCGCAGGACCGCCAGTCCGATGCACCTCTCCCCATCGTAGGCCCCCAGGAATACATGGTTCTCCTTCATTTCCCCATAGTCATAGTTTTCGTCCGGAAAACACATTTCCGACACGTCCTTCTCATCCAGAAGGACCTCCCGATACCCCCACTGTCCGTCCACATAGGAAGGCTCCATCCTGCCGAACAAAGCGAAGGGCTCATTGGGAATGTTGATGTCGGCTTTGTGCGCCGCATCGATCACCCTGATCTCAATCATCTGGCTACCTCCCTTCCTCCGTTCCATCTTCCCAGACAAAACGGACACACATCCCGGCAGGCATGGCATGAAATGCGCCAGACCTGCTTCTCCTGATCGTCTCCGAAGGCATGGCCCCAGCACACCTGCTGGGCCACCTCCTCCCCGTCCAGAGCATTCACCGGACAGACCTCCACACACTTCCCGCAGTCATTGCACAGCGGCGCCTGCATCGCGTCCGCCTCCAGCTCCGCGCCGCAGAGCACGCACCCCAGCCAGACCAGGCTCCCCAGCTCCGGGGTGATCAGCAGGGAGTGCCGCCCGATGGTCCCCACTCCCGCCGCCTGGGCGGCGTGCTTCTGGGAGATGATGGACCGCCACCGCCCGGTGCGTTCATCCCACTGGCTCTCGTTGGCGGGGATGGGCACACATGGTACGCCGTGTTTTTCCATCTCGATACAGAGATCCAGCGCAATGGCGTCCATTTTCGCCGTGATGGAGTTCCGTACCCTAGTATATACCACGTCCGACCTGCAGGAAACCGCCGCTGCGGGAAACCGGCAGGCAAAGGAAACGACCGACCTGCATTCCGGCCACACATCCAAAGGGTGATACCCCTCCGGCGCGTCCGAAAAGCGGTCCAGACTTGCCACGCCGCACAGCTCTGCGCCCAGCGCAGATACGATCTCTTTCACTTCCCGGCTGGTCATTCCGTTCCTTCCTCCGTTATCTCAGCTTTTTGGTCAGATAAAGCACAAGATCATCATCGTTGCAGCAGGCTCCGTAAGGCGGACATACTTCATCCCGATACCATACGCCGCTGCCATCAGGCACGTAGCCCCGCTTGACATACATCCGCTGGGCGCTGCCATATCCGCTGTGCAGCCCTACGCCTACGCCAACCACCGGCGATATCTCCTCCGCGAGCTTCTCCGCCGCGTCCATCAGCTTCCCTCCAATGCCGCGCCTGCGGAATTTCTCCAGTACGCCGAAGTCCACAAGCTCCGGCAGCTCCTTCCCCGCAAAGGGACCGTGCTCCACCTGGCGGTAGACGCTGAGATACCCTGCCGTCTGTCCGCAATATTCCGCCGCCAGGGCGATGCACCGGCCCGCCGCCTGGTCCCGCAGGCGCGTCCGGTGTTTCTCCATCGTATCCCCCCAGCCCTGGGCAATCTCCCCGGCGGCAAGGGTCCCCGCGTCCGCCTCCGTCATGTTCCGGACCAATATCTCATCGTCTTTGTAAAAAATCATAACATCTCCATCACGCGCTCCGCCACGCCTGCGGCGTCCAGCCCCAGCAGCTTCCGCAGCTGGGACACTGTGCCCTGGGGAGCGAACGTGTTCTTCAGGTTCTTCAAAACCAACCGCTTTGGCACAACCTCCGTCTGTACTAGTGCCGAGGCCAGCTGCTGCCCGATAGAACCATTCTCGTTGCAGTCCTCCAGCACCAGCAGCCGCCCGGTATGCTTTACGGAATCCACTACTTTTCCCATATCCAGCGGCGCAATTCGGTGGAGCTTCACTACCTCGGCGCTGACGCCCTTTTCTTCCAGCATCTCCGCTGCCGTCAGGATCTCGTCCGTCAGCGTTCCATAGGAAACCAGGGTCACGTCCGTCCCCTGGCGGAGGATGGACGCGCTCTCCCCGGTCCAGTCGGGGTACTGCCGCCCTTCGCCGCCTCTGGGATAACGGACGGCCACCGGGCCTTCCATGTCTATGGCGGCGCGCAGCATCGCCTTCAATTCTCCAAAACAGGCCGGACACAGCACCGTCATGCCGGGGATCTGGGTCAGATATCCCACATCCTGGCATCCGTGGTGGGTGGGGCCATCGGAACCTACCAGCCCCGCCCGGTCCACCGCCAGCACGACATGGAGCTGCTGGAGCGCCACATCGTGCAGCAGCATGTCAAAACCCCGCTGCAAAAAGCTGGAATATACGGCAAACACCGGGACCATCCCCTGCTTGGCCATGCCTGCGGCCATCGCCACCGCGTGGCCCTCGGCGATGCCCACGTCAAAAAACCGCTTGGGCCAGGCGGAGACAAATTCCTGCAAGCCCGTTCCCTCCGCCATAGCGGCGGTGACGGCGCAGATCCTTTTGTCCTGTCCCCCCAGCTCTGCCAGCTCATGGCCCAGGATATAGGAAAAATCCACTTTCCGCTCCTGCTCCGGCCCCTTCGCCGGATCAAAGGGCGATACGCCGTGGCTGCGCTCCGGCTGGCGCTCGGCGGGCTCATAGCCCTTCCCCTTTACCGTCCGCACATGGAGCAGCACCGGGCAGTCCATGGCCTTCGCCCAGGCCAGGGTGGTGCAAAGCTGCTCTACATTATGCCCGTCCACCGGCCCCAGATAGGTGAAACCCATGTCCTCGAACATGGAACAGGGATAGATCGCCTTTTTCAATCCGGTTTTCAGCTTGTGGTTGAACCGGTATACCGCCTGCCCGCCGGGCACATGCTCCAGCACCGCCCGGTATCCCTTCTTGAACCGGTAGTACCCCGGCCGCAGCCGCAGGCGGCTGAGGTGGGTCGCCACCCCGCCCACGTTGGGGTCGATGGACATGCCGTTGTCGTTGAGGATCACCACCATAGGCTCCCCCGACGCCCCCGCGTCGTTAAGGCCCTCATAGGCCAGACCGCCGGTCAGGGCTCCGTCCCCAATGAGGGCCGCCACGGCGTATTTTTCTCCGTTCAGCGTCCTGGCGCGGGCCATCCCCAGGGCCACAGAGACCGAGTTGGACGCATGGCCCGCCACAAAAGCGTCATGGCCGCTCTCATCCGGCCTGGGAAAGCCCGCCAGCCCGTTCAGCTGCCGCAGGGTATCAAACCTGTCCCGGCGTCCGGTGAGGGCCTTGTGGACATAGCACTGGTGCCCCACGTCAAATACCAGCCGGTCCCGCTCCGTGTCGTAGACCCGGTGGAGGGCCACCGTCAATTCAACGGCCCCCAGGTTGGAGGCCAGATGCCCTCCCGTGCGGGAAACGCTCTCCACCAGGAATTCCCGCAGCTCCGCGCACAGCTGCTTCAGGGCCCCCCTGTCCAGCTGTTTTACGTCCGCCGGGAAGGAAATATGCTCTAAAATCAAAACAGAGTTCACCTCTTCTTATTGCGGCTGAACAGATGTAAGAAACGCCCCACCAGCTGGAGCACCGCCGTACTTCTGGCAATGGCAAAGCTCTTGCCCAGGGCCTTGCCCCCGATGGTCAGGCCGGAGGTCAGCGCCGTCACCGCCAGGGAGATCACCAGGGCCGGCAGGAAATCCATCGCCGTCTGGAGCTGCACCACAATCACCGCGCCGGTAGAACCGGAGATGATGCCGCAGATATCCCCCCCCACGTCGTTGCAGAAGCTGGACACCTTGTCGGCCTTCCGGATCAGGTTCAGCGCCTCCCTGGCCCCGGGCGTTTTCCGGGCGGCCATGGAGTGAAAGGGCTTTTCATCCGCCGCCGTCACCGCCACGCCAATGATGTCAAAGAAAATACCCAGCAGGATGAATGCCAGCAGCACCGTGAAAGCCACCGCCAGTCCCGCCCCGTTCAGCGCCTGGTCGGAAGCCAGGCTCAGCACGGCGGACAGCGCCACCGCGATGAAAAATACCTGCACCGCCCACCGGCCCGGGGACTTCTCCTGCCTTCCCTTCTTTTTGGGTTTCTTCTTCCACCTCCCCGGAGCAGCCAGCGCCACGGCCAATACCAAAAGCATCGGCAGAGCCGCCACAGGGGCCACCAGGATGGGGTCGATGCGGATTGCCTCGGCGGTAATCTTCACCGCGGAAGCCGATTCCAGGTTTTCAATCCGGGTTCCCCGCAC
>CAMWTG010000198.1 GCA_947177115.1 uncultured Clostridia bacterium | reverse complement strand
CTATCCCCCTTATTATATGTATCCGCCCCAGCCCCAGCAGCCGCCGGAGCCCAAGGTCATCAACACCCAGAAGCCCAAGATGGAGCCTCTCAGCGCCGACAACCGCCTGAGCCAGGAGCAGAAGGAAAATCTGGACCTCATTATGGGTGTGTCTCTGGAGGTAGCGGTGGAGATTGGGCGCACCCGGCGGAAGATCCAGGACATCATCGCGTTCTCCAAAGGATCCCTGGTGGTGCTGGACAAACTGGCCGGCGAGCCGGTAGACCTGCTGGTCAACGGCCAGTGCATCGCCCGGGGCGATGTGGTGGTCATCGATGACAACTTCGGCATCCGCATCACGGAGATCCTGCAGAAGCCGGACATTAATGAACTGACAAAATTCTGATCACTGGGAAGGAATTTGGCAGTATAACATATATCCCATTCAACAAATACTGTAAAACTGTAAAGGAAAAAGGTGTATAGTATGGCTAAGATTCTTTTAGTTGACGACGCCGCTTTCATGCGCAAGGTAGTCAAGGACGGTCTGAGCAAGGCAGGTTACACGGACCTCCACGAGGCCGTGGACGGCGCGGACGCCGTGGAGAAGTTCAATTCCCTGAAGCCCGATCTGGTCCTCATGGACATCACCATGCCCAACATGGACGGTCTGGAGGCCCTGAAGGCCATCCGCGCCGCCGATGCCAACGCCAATGTGGTCATGTGCTCCGCCATGGGTCAGGAAACCATGGTCATTGACGCCATCCGCTCCGGCGCCAAGGACTTCATTGTCAAGCCCTTCAAGATCGAGCGTGTGCTGAAGACCGTCACCTCTATCGTTGGTGAGCCTTGACCGGCAAGGAAGTCCTTTCCCTGCTGGGCGCTCTGCTGATATTGCTGCTGGTGCTGGCCGGGTGCTATCTCTTTACCCGCTGGGCCGGAACGGGTCTGGCCGGACGGGATTTCGGTCCCGTGGGCCGGCGGCGGCAGATAAAGGTGTTGGAGCGGCTGACGGTGGGGAAGGACCAGTCCCTGCTGGTGATCGAACTGGCGGGCCGGTATTTTTTACTTGGCTGTTCTCCCTCCGGCATCTCCCTGCTGTGCGAACTGACGGAGGAGGAAGGGGCCCTGTGGGCCGCGCCTCCTGCCGGAGAGGGCGGGGAGAGAATGCCGCCGGACTTCCGGGAAATGCTGCGGAAGCTCCGGGAGAAAAAGTAACCCGAGAGGAGGCGAGAGAGCGTGCCTGTTGACGCCATTATCAACGTCAATGGCGACAGCGTCCAGGCCCTGGACATCACGCTGCTGCTGGTGGTCATCACCCTGCTGCCGACCCTGGTGGTCATGATGACCTCCTTTACCAAGTATGCCATATCCTTCTCCTTCCTGCGCACCGCCATGGGCACCCAGCAGACGCCGCCCAATATGGTGCTGGTGGGCATGGCGCTGATCCTGACGCTGTTTACTATGACCCCGACCATGAACGACATCAAGACCAATGCCTACGATCCCTATGTGAATGGGGCCATCGGCCAGGAGGAATTTTTTGACCGGGCGCAGATCCCTCTGAAGCGGTTTATGCTGCGCAATGCGGAGATATCCAGCGTAGAGCTATTCTGTACAATGGCCGGCGAGACACCCCCCGCTACGGTGGAGGAGCTGGAGCAGGCGGTGGATCTGCCCATTACGGTGGTCACAGCGGCCTTTGTCACCTCGGAGCTGAAGGCTGCCTTCTGGATCGGCTTTCTGGTGTATATCCCCTTTATGCTCATCGATGTGATCGTATCCTCCACCCTGATGAGCATGGGCATGATCATGCTGCCGCCTTCCATGATTTCCACCCCTTTCAAGATCCTGCTGTTCATTATGCTGGACGGGTGGCAGCTGCTGTTCTCCACCCTGATCCAGACGGTGAAATGAGAGGAGGCGGCGAAAAATGGATACCGCGATGGTAGCCGAGATCCTGCGGGAGGGCGTCTGGGTAGTCATCAAGCTGTGTGCGCCCATGCTGCTGCTGAGCATGTCGGTGGGCGTGCTGCTGGCTATCTTTCAGGCGGTGACCCAGATCCATGAGCAGACCTTGTCCTTCATCTTCAAGCTGACGGTGGTGATCCTGGTGCTGCTTATCGGCGGCGGGTGGATGATGGAGACATTGCTGGACTACGCCCGGGGCCTCTTCCAGCTGATGCGCAGTTAGGAGGGGGCGGCGTGGACTGGGCGCAATTGACCTTGTTTTTCCTGATCATGGCCCGGATGAGCGGGTTTATCATGTTCAACCCCCTCTTTGGGCGGCAGAGCATTCCCGGCATTGTGAAAAGCGGTCTGATCATGCTGCTGAGTGTCACGGCTTTTCCCATGACGGCCTACAGCCCCGCCGTACCGGATAGTATTCTGGAGCTGGGCGTACGGCTCCTGTTGGAGCTGGCCCTGGGCTATCTGCTGGGGATCGTCATGAACCTGTTTTTCTATATCCCCCTGCTGGGGGGCGAGACCATCGACATTCAGATGGGTATGAGCATGGGCCGGACCTACGACCCGAGCAGCCAGACCTCCACAACGGTGACGGCCTCGCTGCTGAATATCCTGATGATGCTGCTGTTTTTCGCGGGCAATGGGCACTATACGCTGCTGCGAATTTTTCTGGCCTCGGGGCGGGTGGTGCCCTATGGGCAGGTGAGCTTCGGCCAGGATACCTATCAGGCCATTCTGGAAATGTTCATCACCTGCACCCTGATGGCCATCAAGCTGTGCATGCCTATTCTGGCAGCAGAGCTGCTGGGCCAGGTGGGCATGGGCATCCTCATGAAGGTGATCCCCCAGATCAACGTTTTTGCCATCAACATTGAGTTGAAGGTCATTATCGGACTGACATTGCTGCTGCTGCTGATCGCGCCCTTCAGCGAATATCTGCTGCAGGCGGAGAATGAGATGCTTCTGCAGATCCAGCGGCTGCTGTTGGAAATGGGGTAGTCCGCCGGGAAAGATGCCGGCGCTGTATCCCCGGTGCGGCTTAAGAAAGGGGGGACAGTCCGGTGGCCGGCGAATCCAAGACCGAAAAAGCGACCCCAAAAAAGCGAAGAGACGAACGAAAAAAAGGCAACGTCATGATGAGCAAGGACGTGGTGGCCGTTGCCACCCTCCTGGGCAGCTTGGCGATGCTGAAAATCATGAGCAGCGTGGTGCCGGAGCAGGCGGACAGCCTGTTTCGCACCTGTTTCGGCTATATCGCCGGGACGGTCCCGGCGGATATGCCCGGGATCCTGCGGCCCCTGCTGATGAAGTGCATCATGACCGCTGTTATTGTGGCGGGGCCTTTCTTAGGCGTTACCGCCCTGCTGGCCGTCACGGCCACTTTCGCACAGACCAGGCTTCTGGTCTCTGCGGAGTCCCTGAAGCCCAAGTTTAACCGCATCAGTCCCCTGCAGGGATTCAAGCGGTTGTTTTCCCTGCGCAGCGTGGTGGAGGCCCTGAAGGGGCTTTTGAAGATATCCATTCTGCTTTATCTGATTTACAACTATTTTCAGACCGTAGCCTTGGGGTTTGCCCGTTTTCTGGATATGGACCTCAGCCAGGCCTGCGGCATCCTCTTTGACGACATCCTCTCTCTAATTCTCCAAGTGGTCATTGCCTTTTTGGTGCTGGCCGGGGCGGATTACCTCTATCAGTGGTGGGACTATGAGCGGCAGCTGAAGATGTCCAAACACGAAGTCAAGGAGGAGTACAAGCAAACCGAAGGCGATCCCCAGGTGAAGGGGAAGATCAAGCAGATCCAGCGCCAGCGGGCCCAGCAGCGCATGATGCAGCAGGTGCCCGGGGCGGACGTGGTTATCCGTAACCCTACCCACGTGGCCGTAGCCCTGCGGTATAAGCCGGATGAGGACGATGCGCCGGTGGTGGTGGCCAAGGGCCTGGATGAGCTGGCGCTGCGCATTGTGTCGGTGGCCGAGGAAAACGGTGTGGCTATTGTGGAAAATGTGCCCCTGGCCCGGAGCCTGTACGCCGATGCGCCCCTGGACCGGATGATCCCCATGGAGTTCTATGGACCTGTGGCGGAGGTGCTGGTCTACGTGCTGAAGCTGGACAAAGAAGAAAACGCGCCAAATTAATTTTGAAATCTCCCGTCCCTTTTGAAGGGCGTTTGCATAGTATGGTAAGACGCAATTTCTGGAAAGGACAGTGCCCATGAAGCGAATTCTCCAAAACGGCATAGCGCTCGCAGTAGTCGTCATTGTCCTGCTTATCGTTATCCCGGTACCTCCGGCGCTGCTGGACGTACTGCTGGTGGTGAACATCTCCCTGTCCATGCTGATCCTGGTGATCACCATGACGGTGGCGGATGCGTTGGATTTCTCCATCTTTCCATCCCTGCTGCTCATTACCACCCTGCTGCGGCTGGGACTGAATATTTCCACCACCCGGCAGATCTTGGGTAACAACGGCAATGCTGGCAACGTCATCCTTTCTTTCGGCAACATGATTGCCCAGGGGAATATTGTGCTGGGTGTGATCATCTTCCTGATCATCGTGCTGGTGCAGATGATCGTGGTTACCAAGGGCGCGGAACGCGTTTCCGAGGTAGCGGCCCGGTTCACCCTGGACGCTATGCCCGGCAAGCAGATGGCGATTGATGCGGATCTGAGCTCCGGCCTGATCGATGAGCAGGGGGCCAAGGCCCGCCGGGCCAAGATCCAGAAGGAAGCCGATTTCTACGGCGCCATGGACGGCGCCACCAAGTTCGTCAAGGGCGATGCCATCCTCTCCCTGATCATCACCGCCATCAACTTTGTGGGCGGCTTGATTTTGGGCGTGACGATAGGCGGCATGGAGATGACCGTAGCGCTGAACACCTATTCCATTGCCACCATCGGCGATGGCCTGGTGGGTCAGATCCCCTCCCTGATGATCTCCACAGCTACCGCCATGGTGGTTACCCGTACCGTTTCCGATGGGAGCCTCAATGACGATGTGGTCCGCCAGTTCATGGGTCAGCCTAGGGCGATCCTGACCGCCGGCCTGGTCATTGCCCTGCTGGGTCTGATCCCCGGCACGCCTCATGTGCCGCTGCTGATCGTAGGCATTGGCCTGGCTTCAGGCGGATGGGTGATCAGCAGGAGCTCCGATAAAAAGCAGGCGGAGGAACTGGCCGCCCAGGCCGCCGCGGAGGCGGCCCCGGAGGAAGCTCCCCAGCCTACTGCCAACGAGTTCTATAAGGATATCAATAATGTATACACCCTTTTAACAGTGGACCCCATTGAAATGGAGTTCGGATACAGCCTGATTCCCATGGTGGATGAGAGCAGCGGCGGCAAACTGATCGGTCGCATTGTCATTTTCCGCCGGCAGTATGCTCAGGACATGGGTTTTGTCATCCCCTCCATCCGTTTTCACGATTCCTCCGCTCTGGGCACCAACCAGTACGTGGTGAAGATCAAGGGCGAGGAGGTGGCCCGGGGCGAGATCCTGGTGGATTACTACCTGGC
>CAMWTG010000197.1 GCA_947177115.1 uncultured Clostridia bacterium | reverse complement strand
CCTCTGTGCCGATGATCTGCCCGTCCTTGATGATGTTGAACACAGCGCCGGGGAGAGGGTTATCAGAATCATCTTTTTTAATAAGCCTTATCTTCACCTTGGCATCATTTTCAAACACCAGGGCCACATCGGTCTTGCCGTCCCAAACAAAGGTCTGCTTGGTCTTGCTGACATCCGGGCTGAGAGAGTAGCCCTCCGGGGGTGTGATTTCCTCGGCGGTGTAGCTGCCCAGGGGCATATCCTTCCAGGGAACGTCCGTCAGGTAGCCGCCTGTCCCGGTAACATATGTGCCGGTAAAATCATTGTCCACGCCGGTGATCTTAATGACCGCTCCGGCAAGCCCCTTGGTGGGGTCGTCCGCATCCACTTTGCGGATGCTGCCCTCGCCGGTAATTTCGGGGGTGTCGGAAAAGGTGACAGTTACTGTTTTATTGGTTCCGTTAGGCAGGACAACGTACTGCGGCCCTGCATTGTCGATCTCGTACCCCGCCGGGGCCTCCAGTTCGGTCACGGCGTAAGTACCCGCTTCCAATTGGGGTATTGTAACAGTGCCGTCTCCACCTGTCACCACTTCCTTGGAGTAGGCGCCATTTTCGGAAGCAACAAGAAACCGTGCGCCGGACAGTCCTTTGTTGGGGTTGGTGGAATCAACCTTTTTAATCATCAGGCTATACAGTTCACGGGTAATGCTCAGGTCGCCCACCATGACAGCCTGCACATCATTGGAGGGGTGATAGCTGGAGCCGGGGCCGGTGTAGGCGTACTCATAGACCTCGCAATCGCCCCATACGCCCTGTGTGCCCAGGTCGAGAATATACTGCGCCCGGTCACGGAACGATTTGCCGTCCATCTTATCGTCAATGCTGGAATAGTTGGTATGCTCCAGATTGTTATAGACGCAAAGCAGTTCCTCAGCGCAGGCCACCACCGGATCAGACAGCAGACCGGCCTTGTAGCGCCAGACAATAGCCTGCGTCCAGGAGTTCATGGTCCAGGTGTAGTTGCTGTCCCATACGTCATTTACGCCCAGGGCCTTGGCCTGATCGGTAAAGACGCCGGTGGAATGGGCGTAGAAGTAAGCCATCATTGTCTTTACAGTGGGGTCGGAAATGGGCTGGGGATTGCCCCAGGTATGGCCCTTCAGCGACCAGCCCATGCCCTTGCCCTTTTCAGCGCAGAAGCCCATCGTACTTTTGCCGTTGTAGTTAAAGTGCATCTGGTGCATATAACACTCGCCTAAAGCCGGGGAATCGTATTTGGTCCCGCTGTAAGCACAGTCATCCATTTTGATAGTGCTGGGGTTCGCGGCCAGCGCCGTGGCGGGCAGCAGTCCCAGCACACACACCAGCACAAGCAGCAGAGCCGTCATGCGGGTGAAAGAGAAACGGATTTTTCCCATAAATCAAAAGCTCCTTTCCGTTTTGGGAATAAAAAGGCCCTCCAGCTTGCGCTGAAAGGCCGTTCCAGGTTTATATTCAGTTACGCATAAAAGTTGATGCTGTTGGGTATTCCAACGAACATATAGCAGTAGGTGATGCCGTCATATTGGGTTACGCCCACACCAATGCAGTCGCAATCCGGGTCAATCATAGTCTGGAAATGGCCGGGCGAGTTGATCCAGTTAGTGACGGCGCGTTGGGCGGCATCCTCCGTGCCAGTGAACACGGTGAGGTTGTCACCGAAGCCGTAGGGATAGCCAGCATCTGCGGCGGCCTTGCCCTCCTCCTGAGCGTGATGCCAGGTGTACCGCTGATTGGAGCAGGCTTGTGCGGCGTTCATCAGGGCCTCGCTGACCGGCAGTTCCGCCGCGCCGTTTGCCACGCGGGTCTGGTTGATAAGCCGCACCAGTTCCAACCGTATCGCCATGTTGTCTGTCAAAGCGGCGGTACTTTCACCGGCAGGGGAGGACGGCATGGCGGATTGCACGGTGATGGTCACACTTCCTGTCCTGCCATCCGGGGCGGTCACGGTGATCGTTGCTGTGCCGGGGGCCTGAGCATTGGCTGTCCAGTGCCCCAGCACATTTTCCACGCGCACAACATTGGGATCACTGGAAACTGCGGTACAATCTGATTCTGAAACCATCAAGCCGCTGATCTCTCCGGCAGCCAGAGTATTGCCCTTATAGCTGCCTACCCGTATGGAAGCATCCGCCTGTATGCGAGCAACGCCGGTATAAGGAGCGCCGCTGTCAATTTGAACCGCGCCGTCCCAATAGACGTTGAAGCCCACCAGCTCACCCACATCCCGCAGCTTCACATAGTTGCTGCCGTCAATGGTAAACGCCGCCAGTTCTACCCGCTGGCCGTCCAGATAGATGATGTTTGTGCTGGGGATCGCCTTATAGAAGATTTCCGCCGCGTGCGCCACGCCGCCGCTGAACAGGGCCGCGCCCAAGAGCATCCCGGCAAACAGGGTCAAAATGGTCTTTCCTGCGTTTTTCATAATGTCCTCCTTCTGTCCTGTGTGGTTGGTGTCGTATTTTATCGTAAAATAACCCGATTATACTATACACTAAAACCACGCAGAAAGCAAGCTGGAGAACACTCGAACGATGTAGAAAATGGGCGGCGCTTTTTAGTGGTCCTGCACAGCTCTTTTTATGGCTGTCAGGCTTTTTCCACGGCGGTCACGCACCAGCGGTAGGCGCTTTCGTTGCGGACACAGGTAAAGAGCGTAATGCGGTTATCGCTGGTGGAGCCGGTGGCACTGGTGTCTGTCTCGCTGATCTTCTGGACGCTGGTGACGGAATAGGTACGGGTCCCCAGCATGGTTGTCAGCGTAATCTCGTCCCCGATGTTCAGCGTATGGATTTCTCCGAAGTAGCAGTTGGTCCCACGGTTATGGCCCGCCACGCAGACATTTCCGGCCCAAATGCTGGTATCGGTAAAGTGGCCCGCGCCCTTGGCGAGAGTGGCGCTGTCCGTTCCCTGATAGATTTTCACATTCACGCCTATGGAGGGGATTTTCAGCGTCCCCAGGTGGCCCCCGGAATAATAGAGGTCGCTGGTCACGTCCGTGTAGCCGATGACGCTGCCCTGGCCGATGGTGCTGGTGGTGAAGTTCTCATTACCAGCAGGGGGATAAGTCCCCGCGCTGATGGAGGTATCTGCGGCGGGATAACCGCCAGGGCTGGAATCGGTATAGCCATAATTGCCCACAGCGTTCACCAGCCCTCCAGACATAGCGCCGGGGGCGAGGTTTGGCGTCAGATACTCCCCGGAGCCGCGGAGATAGCTGGTGGGCGTTCCGAAGCCCGGAGCGATCAGGGCGGCGGTCTTGCTTCGGTTCACGTTCTGATCCTCCGCCTGATAGATCACATCCTGGGAGGTGGGGTCCGCAAACAGGTAATCGTCCGCGCCGTCAAAGCCGTATTCCAAGGCGCTGGCCTGGGTGACACAGAGCGCAGTAACCAGCAGGGACGAGATAAGCAGGGATTTCAGATGGGTTTTCAGTTTCATGTGGCCGATCTCCTTTCCTTGATTTTTTCATAGCCCCAATAGGCGGCGGCAAGCAGGGCGACGATACCGCCCGCGCATCCGGCGATGGAGAGGGCCGCTGCCCCGCCAGACGGGGCGGCGGTATCAGTGACCGTATCGCCGTCGGCCTGGGAGGTGTCCTCCGGGGGATTGCTCCCGGCGGGGCCGTCCTCCGGGGCGTCTTGCCCCTCGCCGCCCGTATTGCCGTTCTCCTGGGTGGGGGCGGTATTGGTGTAGGGCACATCCGTACATCCGAAGATTGCGGTATAGATCACAACCTCGCAGGAGGTTTTTGCCACTTCCCCGGTATAGTCGGCAGTCACGGTGTAGCCGGTGACGTAGCGGCTGCTCACCGAGCCGGTGTAGCTGGCTGTGGCGGTGTAGCGTGTCACTACGTCCTCGCCCTCCATGTCGGTGGTACTGGACCACTTCACATCCGCCAGATTGAGCGTTTTGCCGCCCTCCGTCACCGTCTTGGGAACAAGGGACAAGTCCGCATCGGACAGGTTGGGATAGGTTCGGGAAGCGGAGAGGCTGCGGGTGGAAGTGCCGTAGCCCTTAACGTCCACCTGGACGCTGTTGTAGTCCAGCTTCAGCACTCCGGCGTAACCATCCTCCGTTTCGGCCTCGATCTCCGCGTCAAGCTGCTTCAAAATCTCGCCCAAATCGCCGGTCTTACTGTCCGTGGTGACGGTCTTGGTCAGCGGTTGGGTGTCCACGCCGACCTCCGTTTTTCGGGTCATCTCCATCAGGTGGAAGGTCATGCCGTACTCCACAAAGTCCTCTGTGGGGATGCCTGCCGGATCGTCCGAGAGGGAAAGCTGGTAGACCTTGCGGACACGGGGCTGGTCGAAATCGCCAGCGGTGTAGGATTCTACCTCAATGGGGTAATAACAGGCTGCGGAACGGTCAGCGGCCAGGGCGGGGGGCGACGCCATGCACAGCATCAGCACCGCAGCGCACAGCAGCATGGAAATTCGCCGTTTTGTCATTTCGATCATCTCCTTATCGGTAAAAAATAGGACGGCCATGTAAGGCCGTCTGCCTGTTTGGGATTACCGTGTCCCGGCGGGGGGCGCTCTGCTCCGCCGCGTTATGTTCATACGGAATCACCCTTCTCCGGGCTGTGCGGCAGGGCGAAGTATGCCTCAAATTCCTTCTGCTGGGCGGCGGTCAGGGAGGCGAAATGTTCCCCCTCGAAACTGCACAGCAGGAAAGTTCCGGCGATAAAGTCCCCGCTGTCCGTGGGGTTCTCCCGGTTGGGCATCAGGCCCATGTGCTTCCCCTCGCTGTTGCAGACCATCATTACCCGCTGGGGCAGGTAGCACCCGGCCTCAATGGGTCCACCCACAATCTTCTGAAAGGCTTCCAGCGTGTCCTCCGCCTTGGCAGGGTACGGGGCTTTGCCGGGTTCCACCACCAGAATATCAATTTCTTTCGTCATACATTGTCCTCCGTTTCGTGTTATATTCCAGCGGCGTCCTGGGCCAGATCGTGGCTGACCAGGGACGCATAATACTGGCCGATGGTTGTGGGCGCGTTGTAGAGCGCCGCCAGGGTGTATGCCTTGATGTTTTTTACCAGCGTGGTGTTCTGGCTCAGACTTTCCAGAACATAGGCGATATGCTCATGGCTGAGTTTCAAAAATCGGCTCTTGACCACGCCGGTGGCAACTTCCTCCCCGGCGATACGGATGAAGTCGCGCCGGGAGCAGCAGACCTCCACCATGAGTTCCACATAGCCCTCCAGCGTTTCCTCGTCATAGGGATGCTCCGTCAGGAGAAGGTCATAGTCGATATTTTCTTTTATCAGCTCCCGGTATCTATCCATCTCATCCATCCTCATCCGGCTCTTGGGCCTTGCGCGAACAGGCGGCACGGGGGTAGGGGGAAGGATGGATGGGTCAGTATCATTCAGTTCAGTATTTTTCTTTTCAGTCTTATTAGGGGCGGAAAAACCGCTGTCAAGACCGCGCATTT
>CAMWTG010000196.1 GCA_947177115.1 uncultured Clostridia bacterium | reverse complement strand
CTGCTGGTGGGGGATATCGACCGGGGCGGGGGGTTCGCCCAGCTGTACGGAACGGTGGCCCTGCTGGAGGAGGATGAGCGGGCGCTGGTCAAGGGCGTGGTGGTAAACAAGTTCCGGGGCGACCGGGCCATTCTGGAACCGGGGCTTGCCATGCTGGAGAAGCTGTGCGGCGTGCCGGTGGCGGGGGTGGTGCCTTATCTGCATGTGGATATCGATGATGAGGACAGCCTGTCGGAGCGTTTTGACCGGGACGGGCAGGCGAAGCTAATCGATATCGCCGTGGCGCGGTTGCCCCGGATCTCCAATTTTACGGACCTGGCTCCTTTTGAGCGGTATGAGAATGTGTCGGTGCGCTATGTGGCCTCCCCGAAGGAATTGGGCGCGCCGGACCTGATCGTCCTGCCGGGGACCAAGAGCACTATTGAGGACCTGCGGTGGCTGCGGCAGAATGGCCTGGAGGCTGCGGTAAAGCAGGCAGCCTCCAGGGACACGCCACTGGTGGGCATCTGCGGCGGCTATCAGATGCTGGGCCGCAGCATCTCCGACCCGGAGGGCGCGGAGGCTGCGCCGGGGACCGTGACCGCCGGGCTGGGACTGCTGGATATGGAGACCGTATTCCGTGGGGAAAAGGTACAGGCCCAGACCCGGGGGCGGTTCGGCGAGTTAGAAGGCCCGCTGTCGGCGCTGTCGGGGATGGCCTACGAGGGCTATGAGATCCACATGGGACGCAGCCGGGAGGACCGTCCCGCCCTGACCGGCAGGGGAAACGTCTACGGCACGTACGTCCACGGGGTATTCGATGCCCCCGGCGTGGCGGACGCGGCGCTGAAAGCGCTGTGCCGGAAAAAGGGCGTGGACTTCGCGCAGCTGGGAGCTTTTGACGCGGTTTTCTATCGCGAGCGGCAGTATGACCTGTTGGCGGACGCGGTGCGTGCGAGCCTGGACATGGAGCTGGTCTATCGGATGATCGGCATGGACCGGGGATAAAAGCAGGCGATGCTTGCGGCAAAACAGACTCTTAAAGGTCCTATTGATACTTTTTTCTCAAGAAAAATAGGTATACTATCTCTGTTTCTGTTACATTTCCGTTACAAAGCCAAAAAGTGGTTGCTATTCCATAAAGTTGATAGTATACTACGGCCTGGTTCGTGCCGCTGGCAGGGGAACGGCGCGGACCGGACGCTTTCACCTATTCCGGCGCGGACTGATGGGGGAGGCCGGGCCGGGCGACCAAATGAGGAAACCGATCTATGCAGGAAACACAAACAAAACATACCGGAGCCGCCCGCTGGAAACGGCTGTGGCGGCTCATCTGCGGCTGTCGCCGCTACTTCTTTTATACGATACTGGCAACGCTTCTGGCGGCTCTGTTCGCCTATTTAAGCCCGCTGATCATCAGCTTTACCGTGGACAGCATCGTGGGCGGCAAGGAAATGGATCTGCCCGGATGGCTTCAGGGGTGGATCAATGGCATCGGGGGCCGGGACTATCTGGCTGCCAACCTGTGGTTGCCCGCCCTGGGCGTGCTGCTGGTCCAGGGACTGAACGGAGTGTGCGCCTATTGCCGGGGCCGGTGGTCGGCCCTGGGCGGCGAGGGGCTGTCCAAGGCCCTGCGGGACGCGCTGTACCGCCGTCTGGTCCGGGCGCCCTACGCCTGGCATAAGGCCAGCAGCACCGGAGACCTGGTCCAGCGGTGTACCTCCGATGTGGAGACCGTGCGCCGGTTTATGCAGATGCAGATGATGGAAGTCGTCCGGACCGTTGTGATGGCGCTGGTGGCGCTGTCCATCATGTGGCCCATCAACCGGAGGCTGACGCTGATCGCCTGCTCGCTGCTGCCGCTGCTGATCATTTTCTCCTTCTTTTATTCCAAGGGCGTGCAGAAGCTGTTTTTGACCGTGGACGAATCGGAAGGGGCCATGACCACCGCGCTCCAGGAGAACCTGACGGGCATGCGGGTGGTACGCACCTTCGCCCGGCAGAGCCAGGAACTGGAGAAGTTCACCCGTCTGAACAAGGACTACCGGGCCAAGGTGCTGCGGCTGAACAACCTTATGGGCGTCTACTGGGGCTCCTCGGACATCATGGGCTATATGCAGATCGCCCTGGTGATGCTGGCCGGCGTTTTTATGGCGGTCAAGGGGGAGATCAGTCTGGGCACCGTGATGCTGTTCTCCACTTATTCCAGTATGCTCACCTTCCCGATGCGCCAGCTGGGCCGTATTTTGGCGGACCTGGTGAAAGCGGATGTGTCGCTGAAGCGTCTGGACGAGATCCTCACCGCGCCCCAGGAGGCGGAGCCGGGCAAGGCCCTGACGCCGCCCATCCGGGGCAGTGTAGAGTTCAAAGACGTGTCCTTCGCCTATCCCGATGGCGGGGAGATCCTTCACCATGTGGATTTCTCCGTGGCCCCTGGGCAGACCATCGGCATCCTGGGCAACACCGGCAGCGGCAAGAGCACGCTGGTCCATCTGCTCCAGCGGCTCTATGCGCCCACCGGAGGCCAGGTGTGCATCGATGGCGTGGACGTGGCCGACATCCGGGGCGACTATCTGCGCCGCCACGTGGGCATTGTTTTGCAGGAGCCGTTCCTGTTCAGCCGTACCATCGGAGAGAACATTGCCCTGGGGGATCCCTCTGCCAGCGAGGAAGAGCGGTTCGATGCCGCCCGCACCGCCTGTATCCACGATGTGATCCAGAGCTTCGGCGAGGGCTACGATACCATGGTGGGGGAGCGGGGCGTGACCCTCTCCGGCGGGCAGAAGCAGCGGGTGGCCATCGCCCGGATGCTGGTGCAGAAAACGCCCATCTGTATTTTTGATGACTCACTCAGCGCCGTGGACGCGGAAACGGACGCCGCCATCCGGGAAGCTCTGCTCAAGCGGGACACCGGCACCACCATTCTTATCAGCCACCGGATCTCCACCCTGCGGGGCGCGGATACCATCCTGGTGCTGGAGAATGGCTGCATAGTCCAGCGGGGCTCCCATCAGGAGCTGGCGGCCCGGGAGGGATTGTACCGGCGCATTTGTACCATCCAGAACGAGCTGGATGAGGCCATGGAAGGAGGTGTGGCCGTATGATGAAAGAAGAAGTCCGCCATGCGGACAACGAAAAGATCGATTTCAAGGTTTGGAAACGCCTGGTAGACTACGGTCTGCAATATAAAGCGAGAGTGATACGGACCGTATTGGTTTTGCTGGTGGTTTCTGGGGCGGATCTGGCTTATCCGCTGTTTACCCGCTACGCCATCAACCACTTTATCGTAGGCGGGACTACTGAGGGACTGGGGCTGTTCGGAGCCGCCTACATTATAATGGTGATCGCCCAGGGCGTAGGCGTCATGCTCTTTGTGCGGGGGGCCGGGCGGCTGGAAATGGACATCAGCTACGATATCCGTCAGGATGCCTTTACCCATTTGCAGCAGCTGTCCTTCAGCTACTATGATACCACCAGCGTGGGCTGGCTCATGGCGCGGCTGGGCAGCGATGTATCAAGGCTGTCGGAGATGATCGCCTGGAGCGTTGTGGATGTTATGTGGGCGCTGTTCTTTGCCGTGGGCGTGATCATCGTGCTGCTGGCAATGAACTGGAAGCTGGGCCTGCTGGTGCTGGCCATTACGCCGGTGCTGGCGGTGCTGTGTCTCTTTTTCCAGCGGCGCATCCTGCGCCAGCAGCGGATCGTGCGCAAGGCCAACAGCCGCATCACCGGCGCTTTCAACGAGGGCGTTATGGGGGCGGTGACCAACAAGACCCTGGCCCGCGAGGACGATGCCCAGACGGAGTTTGAGGCCGTTACCGGCGAGATGAAGACCGCCGCCATCAAGGCCGCTGTCCTCAGTGCCATTTTCATGCCCCTGGTGGTGAACCTGGGGGCCATTGCCACCGCCCTGGCCCTATGGCGGGGCGGCGTGGAGGTGTTCGCCGGGATCATGGATCTTGGCACCCTGGCGGCGTTCATCAGCTACACGACCCAGCTGTTCGATCCTATCCAGTCCCTGGCCCGGATCCTGGCGGAGATGCAGGCCGCTCAGGCCAGCGCCGAGCGGGTGATCGACCTACTGGACACCGAGTCCGATGTCAAGGACAGCCCGGAAGTGGTGGAGCGCTACGGCGACCTGTTCCATGGCAAAAAGGAGAATTGGCCGGATATCCAGGGGAAGGTGGAGTTTAAAGACGTGACCTTCCGCTACAAGAGCGGCGAGGAGGTCCTGCATAACTTTGACCTCACCGTGGAGCCGGGACAGAACGTGGCCCTGGTAGGGGAGACCGGCGCGGGCAAGACGACCATCGTCAATCTGGTCTGCCGGTTCTATGAGCCCAGCGAGGGCGAGGTCCGCATCGATGGCACGGATTACCGCCAGCGGAGCCAGCTGTGGCTGCAGTCCAGTCTGGGATATGTGCTGCAGTCGCCGCACCTGTTTTCCGGCACTGTGGCGGATAACCTGCGCTTTGCCAAGCCGGATGCCACCGATGAGGAGATCCGCCGGGCCGCCCGGATGGTCCATGCGGAGGAGTTCATCCTCCAGTTGCCCAAGGGTTATGACACCCAGGTGGGCGAGGGAGGCGGCAAGCTGTCCACAGGGCAGAAGCAGCTCCTGAGCCTGGCGCGGGTATTGTTAGCGGATCCGAAGATCTTCGTTCTGGACGAGGCTACCAGCAGCATTGATACCGAGACGGAGGCCCTGATTCAGGATGCCATCCAGACGGTGCTGGCGGGGCGGACCAGCTTTGTGGTGGCCCACCGGCTGAGCACCATCCGCTCCGCAGACCGGATCCTGGTCATCCACAATGGCCGGATCCGGGAGAGCGGCACCCATGAGGAGCTGATGGCCAAGCGGGGCGAGTATTACAGCCTCTATACCCACCAGTACCGCCGGGAGGCCACCCAGGCGGCGCTGGAGTAAGCGAAAACCGTCTGAGCCCTGGGGTGCGGCGTTCTCCGCCTTGCCCTGGGGCTCTGCCGCTCTTTGGCCGCGCCGTCTTTTCTTCCGGCAGGAGCGCCCCGGGAAACTATCGGTACAAACGTTATGCCAAAAAGCAGAAAGGAGTCTTGCCATGTCTGTTCCCCGCATTGCCGCCGTCCACGATCTCAGCGCGTTTGGCCGCTGCTCGCTGACGGTTATTCTGCCCACACTGTCCGCTATGGGGGTCCAATGCTGCCCGGTGCTGACAGCCTATCTGTCCACCCATACGGGCGGTTTTGAGAACAATACCTTCTTGGATCTGACGGACCAGATGGAGCCGGTGACAGAGCACTGGCGGAGTCTGGGGCTGGCCTTTGACGCGGTGTATACCGGATTTATGGGGTCGCGGGAGCAGATCCAGCGGACGGCGGATCTCATCCGGGCTTTCCGCCGCCCGGGCTGCCGGATCCTTGTGGACCCCGTCATGGGGGACCACGGCACGCCCTACCCGACCTACACCCCCGATATGTGCCGGGCCATGGCGGAGCTGGCGGATTTGGCCGA
>CAMWTG010000195.1 GCA_947177115.1 uncultured Clostridia bacterium | reverse complement strand
CGGACCATACGTTCGTTGAGCAGGACGGCGTCCTCGTAGTTGTAGCCCTCCCAGGTCATGAAGCCCACCAGGATGTTCCGGCCCAGGGCGATCTCGCCCTGTTCGGTGGCGGGGCCGTCCGCCAGGACGGAGGGGGAGATACCCTTGACGGGGTCGCCGCCGTGGACCCGCTCGCCCACGGATACAATGGGGCGCTGGTTGATGCAGGTGGTGTGGTTGGACCGAAGGAACTTGACCAGCTTGTAGTCCTTGGTCTTGCCGCTGTCGTACTTGACGGAGATGGAGGTGGCATCCACCTTGGTGACCTCGCCATCGCCCTCGGCCAGCACCACGATCTCGGAGTCCATGCAGATCTTGTGCTCCATGCCGGTGCCGATAACGGGGGCCTCGGGACGCAGCAGAGGCACCGCCTGACGCTGCATGTTGGCGCCCATCAGGGCGCGGTTGGCGTCATCGTTAGGCAGGAAGGGGATCATGGCGGAGGCAATGGACACCATCATCCGGGGGCTGATGTCCACAAAATCTACCTTGTCTTTCTCTACGCCGATGATCTCATCCCGGTGGCGGCAGGTGATACGGTCATTGATAAAGCAGCCGTTCTCATCGGTAGGCTCCGCCGCCTGGGCCACAATATACTGGTCTTCCACATCGGCAGTCATATAGACCACCTCATCGGTGACCCGGGCCGTGGCGTGGTCCACCTTCCGGAAGGGGGCCTCGATGAAGCCGTACTCGTTGATCCGGGCATAGGTGGACAGGTAGTTGATCAGGCCGATGTTGGGGCCTTCAGGGGTCTCAATGGGGCACATGCGGCCATAGTGGCTGTAGTGGACATCGCGGACGTCCATGCTGGCGCGCTCGCGGCTCAGACCGCCGGGGCCCAGGGCGCTGAGGCGCCGCTTGTGGGTCAGCTCCGCCAGGGGATTGGTCTGGTCCATGAACTGGCTGAGGGGGGAGGAGCCGAAGAACTCCTTGATAGCGGCGGTAACAGGCCGGATGTTGATCAGGCTCTGGGGGGTGACGATATCCAGATCCTGGATCGTCATACGCTCCCGGATGACCCGCTCCATACGGCTGAAGCCGATGCGGAACTGATTTTGCAGCAGCTCGCCCACGCAGCGCAGGCGGCGGTTGCCCAGGTGGTCGATATCGTCCTTGGCGGTCAGGCCGCGGCCCAGGGCGTTCATATAGTTGATGGAGGCCAGAATGTCGTCCACAATGATGTGCTTGGGAACCAGATCGTTCACATGGGAACGGATGGCCGCTTTCAGCTCATCGCCCTCATACTGCTCCAGCAGCTCCTGAAGGAGGTTGAAACGGACCCGCTCCTTAATGCCGCACTCAGCCACGGGGTCGAAGTCCACGTACCGGCTCAAGTCGCACATATGGTTGGAGAAGATACGCAGGGGATTGCCGTCCACATCTACCGTGACTTCGTTGACGCCGATGGCGTCCAGCTCCCGCAGTTCGCTGCGGGTGAGGACGTGGCCGGGCTCGTAGAGCAGCTCGCCGGTGGCGGGATGGACCACAGGCTCCACCAGCGTCCGCTCTGCCGCCCGGACCCACAGGGCCAGTTTCTTGTTGAACTTGTAGCGGCCCACGGTGCTCAGGTCATAGCGGCGGGGATCGAAAAACAGGCCGTTGATCAGGCTCTCGGCGGAATCCACCGTGGGAGGCTCGCCGGGGCGCAGTTTCCGGTAGATCTCCAGCAGCGCCTCCTCGTAACTCTTGCAGGCGTCCTTCTCCAGGGTGGCCCGGATGGTGGGGTCATCGCCGAAGGCATCCAGAATGTCCGTATCTTCTTTCAGACCCAGAGCGCGGATCAGGCAGGTAATGGGAAGCTTACGGTTCTTGTCAATGCGGACCCAGAACAACTCGTTGGCATCGGTCTCATATTCCAGCCAAGCGCCCCGGTTGGGGATCAGCTGGGAGCTGAGGATGGGCAGATCGGTCTTGATGTCCGACTCCTTGCCATAGTAGATGCCGGGGGAGCGGACGATCTGGGAGACCACCACGCGCTCCGCGCCGTTGACGATAAAGGTGCCGGACTTGGTCATGAGGGGGAAGTCCCCCATAAAGATCTCCTGCTCCTTGATCACATCGGTCTTCTTGTTGCGCAGGCGCACCGTGACCTTCAGGGGAGCGGCGTAGTTCACATCCCGGGCCTTGCACTCCTCCACATCGTACTTGGGCGGCTCGTCCATGCTGAAGTCGATGAAGCTCAGCTCCAGGGTGTCGGCATAGTCGCTGATGACGCCCACATCGGCGAACACCTCCCGCAGGCCGGTGTCCAGGAACCACTGATAGGAATCCCTCTGGATCTCCAGCAGGTTGGGCATGGGCATGATCTCCTCATGCCGGGCAAAGTTTTTTCGCAGGGTCTTGCCGTAATACTTGTCCTTGGCCATCTTAAAATACTCATCTGCCTTTCCGCGCCCCGCCCGCCGGGGGGCCGCAAAATCCCGCACTGCACGATACGCACGGGTCGGTTGATAATTTTAATGCAAAAGGCTATTGCGTTTTTCGTGGGAAAATGCTATACTGTGTATAGGTGGAGGAGTGTATGTACCCCTCCTTTTGGTCATAGCACTTTAGCTTACCATTTTTCGCCTGGTTTGTCAAGGTGGAAATTGGCGTTTTTTTGAATATAAATAAGGAATCATATTTTCATAGCCTGGAACTAATATAAATATTTGCGTGCGGTATAATAGGTTTAAAAGGAGACTGAGGATGCTCAGCCTCCTTTTTACTGATTTTCAGGCCCTTCGGCTATGCGGAGAAAACGCAGGACTGCCCCGGCGGGGCGGCCCGCTGTATAAAAGCGGCCCTCCTGTCATAAACTGCTGGCATGGAGGTGGTGTTGTGAACGAAAAGCGAAAACGCTTGCTCCTCTGTCTTGCCATACCGCTGGCGGTGGGAGGGTTGTCCGCTTTTTTCACCCGGAACGGCATGGAACGCTTTGCGGCCCTTGAGAAGCCTCCGCTGACGCCGCCGGGATGGCTGTTTCCGGTGGTATGGACCATCCTGTTCCTGCTGATGGGCGCCGCGTCCTATCTGGCATCGAACTCCGGCGGAAACAGGCCTGCCGTAGGCGGCGCGCTGGCGCTGTACGCCCTGCAGCTGGCGTTCAACTTCATGTGGCCGGTGATTTTCTTTAATCTGGGGTGGTATCTGTTCGCGTTTTGCTGGCTTGTGGTCCTCTGGCTGCTGATCCTGGCGGAAACGGTCCGGTTTTACCGTCTGTCCCATACGGCAGGATATCTGATGCTGCCGTACCTGATCTGGGTGGCTTTTGCGGGGTACCTGAACCTGGGCGTCTATTTGCTGAACAGGTGAGCCGCTTTGGAGAGAAATGGACGGAATGACCGCCTTCGGCGAGGCATAAGCCCCGCCGAAGGCGGTCGTTTGTACCTGCATGATAGGGGAGAGCGGTGCGGCTAGGCCAGCTGCAGCTGATAGAGTTTGTGGTAGATCCCGCCCTGATCCAGAAGCTCCTGATGCGTCCCGCTTTCTCGGATCTGTCCCTTGTGCATGACAATGATCTTGTCGGCGTGCTGGATGGTGGACAGACGGTGCGCTACCATGATAGTGGTGCGCCCGGTCATCAGCTTTTCCAGGGCGTCCTGAATCCACTGCTCCGTCTCCGTATCAATATTGGCGGTAGCCTCATCCAAAATCAGGATGGCAGGATCAAAAGCCAGCGTCCGGGCAAAGGAGAGGAGCTGCCGCTGTCCGGCGGAGAAGGTGGAGCCACGCTCCGTGACGCGCTCATCATAGCCCTCCGGGAGCCGGTCGATGAACCGGTCGGCATTGACCTGCCGGGAGGCCTCCCGGATAGCCTCATCGGTAATGCTCTCCTCCCGGAGGCGGATGTTGCTTTTGACATCGCCGGTGAAAATAAACACGTCCTGCTGGACCTGGCCGATGGCGCGGCGGATCTGGTCCCGGCTCAAATCCCTGATGTTGATGCCATCGATCAGGATCTCGCCCTTCTGAATGTCATAGTACCGGCCTATCAGGTTCAGGATGGAGCTTTTGCCCGCGCCGGTGGCGCCGACAAAGGCCACGCGCTGTCCCGGTTCGATAACAAAACTGACGTCCCGGAGGATGAAGTTTTCATTGTCGTAGGCGAACCATACGTGTTTGAACTCAATGCGGCCCTTGATCTCCGCCGGTTTTGCGGGCTGCTCGGGATCTTGGATCAGGGGCTTTTCATCCAGCAGGGTGAAGATCTTTTCCGCCGAGGCCACGGCGGACTGGAGCGTGGACAGCTGCTCCGCCAGGTCCTGAATGGGCTCAAAGAAGGTCTTGATGTACTGAAGGAAAATATACATGGTGCCAAAGGACACCGTACCCGCCAGCACGCCGTGGCTGCCGGCGGCAATGACGATGGCCATGGCCACTACGGATGCAAACACGATGATGGGGCGGAAGACGGCGTTCACCATGATCGCCCGGAAACTGGCACGGTAGTGAGCATTGCTGTAGCCGCAGAATTCCTGGTACTTTTTCTCCTCCCGGTTGAAGATCTGGATGATCTTCATTCCGGAAAGGTGTTCCGACAGGAAGGTATTCAGCGCCGTCAGGCAGGTCCGCATCTTCCGGTTGGCCCGGAGGGACAGGGTGCGGGTGATCACTGTCAGCACCGTCACCAGCGGCACCATCACAAAGCTCAGCAGCGCCAGGCGCACATCCAGCGCCAGCATGACCGCCGTCAGGCCAATGATCTTCACCACGTTCCGAAACAGCTTCACCAGGATGTTGGCATACAGCTCGTGGACCGCCTCCACATCGTTGGTGACCCGGGTGACGATCTTGCCAACCGGCGTCAGGTCGAAAAACCGCATGGAAAGGCTCTCGATGTGTTCAAACAGCTCCCGGCGCATTTCATAAACGATCCGCTGCCCGGTCCTTTGCAGCAGGTACATCATCCGGTTGTTGCAGATAAAGGTGACCAGCAGCGCGCCGGCATATTTTGCGGCGGTGACCAGCAGGCCCGTAAACCGCTCTTCCACCGCCTCGCCGGGGGCGTAGTCTCCTGCGATATACAGATCAATGGCATCGCCGGTAAGCATGGGCCTGTACAGCTCCAGAGCGGTCAGGATCAGCACCAGCAGCAGGCAGACCGCCATGGTCTTCCAGTGGGGCCGCAGATAGGAGAGCATCCGCGGTACCGCTTTGCCCTCGTAATGGATATCCAAAGCATCTTCGTCTCTTCTTTGAAACAGGCTCATGACGCCGCGCCTCCTTCCTCACGCAGCTGTTTCTCCAGCTGCTGCTTGTCATGGACGCTTTTATAGATGCCGCCCAGAGCCATCAGCTCCTCATGGGTGCCGTACTCCGCCGCTTTGCCATCGTCCAGTACCAGGATGTGGTCCGCGTGCTGGATGGTGGAGATGCGGTGGGCAATGATAATTGTGGTCCGGCCCACCCGGTTCTGGCGTAGGTTGCGGAGGATCTGTTCCTCCGTATCTGTG
>CAMWTG010000194.1 GCA_947177115.1 uncultured Clostridia bacterium | reverse complement strand
CCGCTGTCACCCCAGGCCCTTCCGCTTCCGCGTCCAATGACCCGGACAGCCAGCCGGACACCACGCCCCGCAATCCCACGGCGCTGACGCCGGACGGACAGGGTACGGTCATGGACAATGTGACCGATGGGGACGGCAAGGAGTTCTTTACCTTCACCACCCCCAGCGATAACACCTTCTATCTGATTATTGACAGGCAGCGGGACAGTGAGAACGTCTATTTTCTGAACGCCGTTACCGAGAATGACCTGATGGCGCTGGCGGAGAAGGACGGGGACAACTCCAGCACATCGGCAATTCCTGACCTGGCCCCGGTCTGTATCTGCAAGGACAAGTGCGAGGCGGGAGCCGTCAATACCGCCTGCCCGGTCTGCATTCTCTCCATGAATGACTGTGCGGGTACGGCCCCCGCTCCCGTGGCGCCCCCGGAGCCGGAGACGCCGAAGGAAAGCAATAGCACCGGGACAATCATGATCGTCCTGCTGGCGATGCTGGCCGTGGGTGGTGCGGGCTGGTACTTCAAAATCTACAAACCGAAGCACGATATGTCCGACGCCGAGGATTTTGACGAGCTGACAGGCGGCGGGGATGAGCAGATGGTCAACGAGGATGAGGAACCGGAGGCACGGACACGCCAGGAGCCGAAGGAGCCGGAGGAACCGGACTATCCGGCTTACTACGATGATGAGCCGGAAGAACCGGACGAATATTAAGGAGGCATTATGCGGCTTGTGATTGCGGAAAAGCCCTCTGTTGCTATGAATCTGGCGAAGGTGCTAGGGGCGGGAGCGCGGCGGGACGGCTATACCGAGGGCAGCGGGTGGCTAGTGAGCTGGTGCGTGGGGCATCTGGTGGACCTTGCCAACGCCGACGCCTATGACCCCCGGTATTCCAAATGGGCCTATGAGGATTTGCCCATTATCCCCCGACAGTGGCAGTACAGCGTACTGCCGAACACAAAGAAGCAGTTTGGCACGCTGGCAGAACTGATGAAGCGGCCTGATGTGGAATCCCTGGTGTGTGCCACCGATGCGGGGCGCGAGGGGGAACTGATTTTTCGGCTGGTCTATCAGAGGGCCGGGTGTACCAAGCCTGTCCAACGGCTGTGGATTTCCTCAATGGAGGAATCCGCAATCCGCAAGGGCTTTGATAATCTTACCGACAGCGCCTGCTATGACAACCTCTATGCGGCGGCGCTGTGCCGCTCTCAGGCGGATTGGCTGGTGGGCATCAATGCCACCCGGCTTTTTACTACGCTCTATCAGGGCCGGACGCTGAATGTGGGCCGGGTGCTGACCCCCACGCTGGCACTTCTGGTGGAGCGGGAGGAAGCGATTACCGGCTTCAAACGGGAGAAGTTCTACACGGTGGAACTGGACTGCGGGGACTTCCGGGCGGTCAGTGATCGGTTTTCCAAAAAGCCGGATGCGGATAAGCTGCGTATGGCCTGTGACGGCGGGAGCGCCGTTGTGCGGTCTGTGGAGCGAAAGGAAAAGACCGAACGCCCCCCGAAACTCTATGACCTGACCACCCTCCAGCGGGAGGCCAACCGCCTGTTCGACTACACCGCCCAGCAGACCCTCGACTATGTTCAGCTTCTTTATGAGAAAAAGCTGGCAACTTATCCCCGGACGGACAGCCGCTATCTGACCTCTGACATGGCGGAAAAGGTTCCTGATCTGTGTGCTGTGGCGGCGGGGATGCTGGGCCTCTCCGGGGAATACCCCGCCAACGCCGCCCAAGTGGTAAACGACGCCAAGGTGAGCGACCACCATGCCCTTCTGCCCACGGCGGAGGCGGGACGGGCCGATCTCGCCACCCTTCCCACGGGGGAACGGAATATTCTTCATATGATCGCCGTCCGTCTGCTGTGCGCCGTGGGTAAGGCACATACTTACACCGAGAGCGCCGCCGTACTGGAGTGCGGCGGCGCTCCGTTTACTGCCAAGGGCCGGACAACGCTGGCGCAGGGCTGGAAAGCGGTGGAGAGTGCGTATCTTGATACGCTGAAACGAAAGCCGAAACAGGAGGAACAAACCCCGCCGCTCCCGGAACTGTCCGAGGGGCAGCGGTTTGACAGTGCTGCCGCCGCGCTCCATGAGGGCGCTACGGCCCCGCCTGCCCGGTTCACCGAGGACACTTTGCTTGCGGCTATGGAACACGCCAGCGCCGAGGATTTTGCCAAGCTGGAGGATGTGGAGCGGGTCGGGCTGGGTACTCCCGCCACCCGTGCCGGGATGATTGAGCGTCTGGTGCGCTCCGGCTTTGCGGAACGGCAGAAGAAACGCCTTGTCCCTACACAAAAGGGTATGGAGTTGATTCGTGTCATGCCTGACCAACTGAAATCCGCCAAGCTGACTGCCCAATGGGAAGAAAAGCTGGGCGAGGTGGAGCGGGGCCAGCTTGCCCCCTCCGAATTTATGGCCGGGATTTCGGAAATGCTGACGGCCCTTGTAAAAGCCTATGCCGGGACGCAGGCGGCCTCCGCCGCGCTGTCCGGCACCGGCCGGACGGTTGTAGGCGTATGTCCCCGCTGCGGGAAAAACGTGGTGGAGGGTAAAAAGAGTTTTTTCTGTGAGGGCTACCATGACACGCCCTCCTGCGGCTTCGCCATGTGGAAGAATGACCGCTTCTTTACCGGCAAGCGGAAGGAACTGACCAAAAAAATCGCCGCCGCCCTGCTGAAAAATGGGCGCGTCAAGGTCACGGGCCTGTTCTCCGAAAAGAAGGGCGTGTTATACGACGCCACCATTGTACTGGATGATGATGGAGGCAAATATGTCCACTATAAGCTGGAATTTAACAATAAACCAAGGAAAGGAACGTGAGAATGAATCAAGGCATTGATAAATTTGACCGCCGCTTGAAACAGCTTCTCTCTGTCAGCGGCGTGGAGCGCGGGGAACTGGCCCGTCACCTGGGCGTGTCCGTCCCCACCGTGAGCCGTTGGCTCAACGGTATCAGCACCCCCAACGTGTACCAGTTCCGGGAGATCGCCCACTTTTTCGGGATGCCCTATGACTGGTTTCTGGAGGATGGGGACGGAATCCCCGACACCGAGGGGCTGGCGGTGAAGCTGGGGCTGTCCCCGGACACGGTGGAGGCCCTGCTGGAATTGGCCGGGGAAGAAAGCCCGGAGGTGCTGACGGCGGTGGATGATGCGGTCTGCGCCGTGATTGCCGCCGTCAATGCCGTTTATGATGATCTGCTGCGTGTGGCAGAGGCATCCATGCGGAACCACACCGCCAGCGGGACGGAGGGTTGAAACTATGCGTGACGTGGAACAGGTTATTGCCGGTATGCGGGATGAAACCGTTCGGGAAATCGGCAAGGCCAGTATCAGCGCGGAGGCAAAACTGGCATGGTATTGGAGTTATATTGGCGCTCTGGACATGGCCCAGCAGTTGGGCTTGATTAACGATACCCGCCGTCAGGCGCTTTACCATGAGGCCGAGAAGTTCAAGCCGGTCTGCGAGGTCAGGGCTATCCGGCCAGGGGATCACCTTGCCGCCGCTGAAATGAGCGCGGAGGGCAACTACAACCAGATCGACGGCGTTATCAACAACGAGGCCCCCAAGCCCTCCCTGCGGGACACCCTGCGGCAGTATCAGGAGGAAGCCGGAAAGCAGGATACACAGCCTCCCGGAAAACACCCCGAACAGGGACGGTGATGATATGAAACTGTCCAATATTGAGAAAGAGACGGTTATCAACTTCAATGAGGCAGAGCGCACGGCCAGCGTCTATACCCACAACGAGGCTTTGAAACGTCAGCTTCTGGAGCTGTGCCAGACCCACCCGGAGCAGGTGCGCCAAACTGCCGCCAATGGCTGGGGCGGTCTGACCTTTGAACTGCCCAAGAAGTGGCTGAAGGTATCGCCGCCCCGCAAACCTACTCCGGCGCAGTTGGAAGTGCTGGCCCGGATGACCCAAAAGCGGCTGGGGAGATAAGCGGCGCTCCCGCCCCTTGCCCATACTGGCCCGCTGTGGTAGAATATCCCCGTCAGGGGGTGAAGCTGTTGTTTGAGGAAGCCATGCCAGTAAAGGAAACCACACCGGAAGGGATGCCGCCAGCGGCAGCGCCGGAACAGCGCCCAAAAAAGAAAAAGAAGAAAAAGAAATTGAAGGGAAAAGCGGCGAAAAAGGCCATGCCCCAAGCGGAACGGCTGGAAAAAGCCCGTAAGTGGCTTGCCTCGTATGACGGTGATAACGTCCTAAAGGCGTATCGGAAGAAATTTGCCACGGATCGTATGCAGACATTGGCGGAGCTGCAACTGCTGGGACTGACATTCACAGATGAGCAGATCGCTGCCGAGAAACGGGCTGTCCAGGCATACGCCCAGCAGCAGAGGGCGAAAAAGCTGAAACGCCGGGCCAAGCGCAGGGCGGCAAAGCGGCAGGCAGAATTTCAAAACCCCGATCAGAACGATTATTTTTATTTTATTGCCGGTTATACCTCCGGCGGCGCGCCCTATGGTGTGACCTGGGAGCAAATGGGGCTTTCCCCATGGGAGCAGCCGGACGATCTCAACTGAACACTGTTTTCCAGGAGCCGAAGTGAACGGTGTATGACCGTTTCCTTCGGCTCATTTTATTTTATAATGAAGGAGGAGCCTATGGCGTATAAACTGCAAAAAATATCCGAGTTGGCAAATCAGACCGCCCAAGCCGTCACGCGGGACGCTGACGGCTGGATGCGGTACCTGGACACGGCCTCCCGGCTCTACAAATACCCGTTTGACGAACAACTGCTGATCTACGCCCAGCGCCCGGACGCCACCGCCTGCGCCAGCATGGAATTGTGGAATGGCACTATGCGCCGCTGGATCAAGCCCGGTTCCAAGGGCATCGCGGTCATCCGAAAAGACAAGCGGGGCAAGCCCGGTCTGGAGTATGTCTATGACTATGCGGACACCCGCCCTGTGCGCGGGGCGCGGGAGCCGTACCTGTGGCAGATGCGGAAGGAACACCACCCTGCCGTCCTCGCTGCCCTGAGAAAGCGATATGGTCCCGATACGGGCGGAGACATTGGCGACCAGATCATGGAGTTGGCCCGTCATGCCGTGGATGAGGTCTATCGTGACCGTTTGAGCGACCTTGCCTATGATACCAGGGACAGCTTTTTGGAAGAACTGGACGATTTGAATTTGGAGGTGCGCTTCCGCGGCCTTATGACCGCAAGCGTCCAGTACACCCTTCTCACCCGCTGCGGCCTGGACCCCATGGACTATCTGGACGCCGAGGATTTTGCGGGCATTTCCGAATTTTCCACCCCCACCGTCCTCCATCACCTGGGCAGCGCCGCCAGTGCGGTTTCTATGGAAGCCCTGATGGAGATTGGAACTGCCATTCGGCAGTACGACCAGACGCAGGTAAAAAATAATCAAAAAATTTCCGAAAAACCTCTTGCAAAAGAACCTCAAACCGGCTATACTATAACCAGAGGACAATTTAGCGCTGTAAAGCGCGAAAGCGAAGAAAGGAGCATATATCCTGTCTAGTAT
>CAMWTG010000193.1 GCA_947177115.1 uncultured Clostridia bacterium | reverse complement strand
GTAATAAGGTGTCACGCTCCGCGTGACGCCCGTCAGAGGTCCCGCCCTGCGGGCTGGCACGCTTTTGCCTACTTTTCGCGTGGGCGAAAAGTAGGCGCCCGTCCGGGGCGCGCAGCCCCGGGGCTTCATGTCGAAACAACTTCCGTTTGCCGCGCGGAGCGCGGCAAAGAAAGGGGTATCAAAAATGAAATCTTTTCTGCTCATCGGTATGGGATCCTTCGGCCACCATCTCTGCCGCGCCCTGGTGGAGCAAAAGTGTGAAGTCATGGCGGTGGACCGGAACGGCGAAACCCTGGAGGACGTCCTCCCCCTGGTGGTCAGCGCCAAGGTGGGCGACTGTACCAACGAGGAGGTCCTGCGCTCTTTCAGCGTAGAGAGCTTCGATGCCTGTTTCGTCTGCCTGGGGGACAGCAATGTCCTGGGCAGCCTCCAGATCACCAGCCTTTTGAAGGAACTGGGCGCAAAAAAAGTATTCAGCAAGGCCGATGATGATGTGCAGGCCAAGTTTCTCCTCCGCAACGGCGCGGACCATGTGATCTATCCCGAGCGGGAGGCCGCCATCCGTCTGGCTGTCAGCGAGAGCTCCGACAGCATTTTTGATTGCATCCCCCTCACCTCCGACCACTCCATCTATGAGCTGGAGCCCATGGACCGCTGGGTGGGCAAAAGCCTAAAGGAGCTGAACTTCCGGGTGAAGTACCACCTCACCGTCATCGCGGTCAAACGGGGGGAAGTCATCATCCCTAACCTCAGTCCGGATTATGCGTTCCGCAAGGAGGAGCATCTGCTGGTGCTGGGCCGGATCGAGGACATCCGCAAGGTCATCCGGTAATGGAGACGAAAAAGTGGGAGGCCATGCTCACCGCCGCGGAGCTGGGCAGTTTTACCCGGGCGGCGGCGCGGCTGGGGGCCACCCAGTCCGGCCTGACCCACATGATGAACGCGCTGGAGAAGGAGACCGGTTTTCCGCTGCTGCTCCGGGACCGGTCCGGTGTGCGCCTCACCGAGGCCGGGGAGCGGCTGCTGCCCGCCGCCAGGGAGCTGATCCGGGCCGCCGGGGTCCTGGAGCGGCAGATTGCCGCGCAGGCCGGGCGGCGGAAGGAGAGTATCCGGGTGGCCGCCTACTCCAGCATCTGTATGCATTGGCTGCCTACTATCGTCCAGCAGTTCCGCTGGGCCTGGCCGGACGTGTCCGTGGATATCCGCATGGGCAGCGTGGAGGAGATCTACCGCTGGCTCCAGGAGGGCACCGTGGACCTGAGCTTTGCCAGCCGTCAGGACCGCTGGCGGTACGACTGGACGCCCCTCTGGGATGACCCCCTGCTGGCCATCCTGCCTCCGGATGATCCGGCGGGGACCGGGGACATCTTTCCGGTATCACGTTTTGAGGGCAGGGAGTTTCTGATGCCCTCTCTGGGCTTTGACCTGGATATTCTGGGGGTATTCGAGGCGCAGAATGTCCGTCCCGACATCCGCAGCAACACCGCCGTGGAGGACGCCGCCATTCTCTCCATGGTGGAGCATGGGCTGGGGGTCAGCATCCTGTCCCAGCTGGTCCTCCAGGGCCGGCGGGACAATGTGCGCGCCCTGCCTTTGGACCCGCCGGCCTGCCGGCATATCGGCGTTGCCGTCCGCTCCATGGAAGAGGCCCTGCCGGTGATCCGGGAGTTTATTGCCTACTCCAAACGCATCGTGGGCGCACTGCATAACGGGTAAATATATGGCACATACCTCCCTGTTTTGCGTCTTTGGAAGTACAGATGTAAAGCAGGGAGGTATTCTGATGAAAAGAAAACGCTGGGTCTGCGCCGTACTGGCGGCGGCGCTCCTTCTGGTGGGGGTGGAGCGGCTGACCCAGGATATTCGGGATGTCCGCGCAGCCTGCGCCTATCTGCAGAGCCGGAAATACGATGAAAATGACCCCGAGGCGGTTCCCGCCCGCATCGATCCTGCCAAGTCCAATCCCGCCGGACGAGTGATCTCCATGCAAGTGAACAGCAGCTCCAATATCGATCTGCTGATCTTCTGCGTTCAACAGGCCCGGGAGGTGCGGCGGGTGCCCGTTATCCCAGAACTGTCTCCGCCCCGGGTGAGCTGCGGGGAGAATCTGCGGGGCAACTGGGAGCGGCTCTACTACACCGATCCCATCTCCCGCGGAATCACGGAGTTCACCTTGGCCCGGGCGGACAGCATGGCCCTGGGGTTAAGCCTGGTCCCCTACGGTCCCGTCTATCCGGAGATATTGGATCTCTACGTCTCCGAGCTGGCGGACTATCTCCAGTCCCGGATGCCGGAGGAGGGGGAGGACCAGTTCAAGGTGGACGGGGACGGCTATCTGGAGTCCGTCAATATCCGCACCCAGGAGACCTTGGACAGGTACCTGGACTGCGTCCGGAGCTGTTTGTCTGTTCAGGACCGGACGAATGTGGACTGCGGCATCTATGCACTGCCGCCCACCGTCCGGGTGGCCGGGCGGGACACCTGCAATTGCGAGTACGTGACCTACACCAGCCCCAGCACCGGGCGGTACATTGCTTTCTGTCTCCGCCGGGAGGATTCCCAAGTATTTGTGGACTATCTTACCCGGCGGGCCGGAGCGAAGTCCCCGATGATGTACTGAGCCTGAGTATATGGCAGCGGCTGAGAAACAGAACAGGGTCCCCGGCTTTTGCCGGGGACCCTGTTCTGTAGTTTCTTTCAGGAGATCACACGCTGGTCAGGATATACTTGGCAATGAACAAAACAGAGATGATATACACCAGCACGGGGACGTCCTTGGCTTTGCCCCGGGCCAGCTTGATAATGCTGTAGCTGATAAAGCCAAAGCCGATACCATCGGAGATGGAGTAGGCAAAGGGCATCATGGCAATGGTCAGGAAGGCGGGGCACGCCTCCTCGAAATCGCTCCAGTTCACCTCAACGGCGCCCTTGAGCATCAGCACGCCCACGATAATCAGGGCGGGAGCCGTAGCGGCAGAGGGGATGATCCCGGCCACGGGGGCCAGCAGGCAGGCCAGCAGGAACAGTACGCCCACCACGATGGAGTGCAGGCCGGTGCGGGCGCCTTCGGAGATGCCGGTGGAGGATTCCACGAAGGTGGTGACGGTGGAGGTGCCCAGGCAGGCGCCGCAGCAGGTGGCAACGGCATCGGCGATCAGGGCCCGGTCGCCGCCGGGGAGGTTGCCGTGCTTGTCGGTCATACCGGCGTTCTTGGCGGTGCCGATCAGGGTGCCCACGGTGTCGAAGCAGTCCACCAGGGTGAAGCTGATGACGGCGGTGATGAGGGGCAGGATGCCCTTGGCCATGACGCCGCCGAAGTCCATCTTAAAGGCCACAGAGCCCAGGGAGATACCGGCCATAGTGATGCTCTCCGGCAGATGGGTCTCGCCCATGGGGAAACCGATGATGGCGGTGACGATGATGCCGATGACAATGGCGCCCTTCACCTTATAAGCCATGAGGATGGCGGTGATGAGCAGGCCGATGATGGCCAGAATGCCGGCGGTGTTGGCGACCATGTTGCCCGCGCCGTCATCCACCAGGAACTGGAGAGCGGGCACGCCGCCGCCGAAGCCTACCAGGCTGACGTTCAGGATGCCGATGAAGGCGATGAACAGGCCGATACCGGCGGAAATGGCGCTCTTAAGGAAGCCGGGGATGGAAGAGATGATCTTGCTGCGCAGGGGGCTGACCGCAATGATCAGGAAGAGGATACCGCTGAGCAGCACGATAGCCAGGGCCTCCTGCCAGGTGTATCCCATGCCGAAGCACACGGTGAAGGTGAAGAACGCGTTCAGGCCCATGCCGGGGGCCTGGGCGAAGGGGGCGTTGGCCAGCAGGGCCGTCAGCAGGCAGCCAATGGCCGCGCTGATGCAGGTCGCCAGCAGGACGCCGCTGTAGTCCATGCCGGTCTGGGAAAGCATCTGGGGATTGACAAAAATGATGTAGGCCATGGCGAAGAAGGTGGTGACGCCGCCTACGATCTCGGTGCGGACACTGCTGCCCCGTTCGGAGATCTTGAAGAACTTGTCCATATAACTCCTCCTCTTTTTCCTGTCCCCCTCCGCGGGGAGCGGAGTTGCGCCCTTCCTGAGGGGGATTTTCATATTTTACACGATAATCACAAAAAAGGAAAGCATAACCGCTCGGTTTTTGGAAAGTTTGTGCAATGTACCAATATCTTCTGGTGATTATGCCGAAAATTTCTGGAGGTCCTCCAAAAAGAAAATACCGCTTCTCTTTGGGCCGGAAATGTGGTATCTTGTAGCATGGATGAAAAAAATTCCCGGAAAGGAAGAAAAAGTATGGAAAATCCTGTGGATGCCTCCGCGATCCTGGAAAGCGCGGGCGGCGGGGACGCCTCCGCCGTCCTGGAGGGATGGATGAAGGCCGGTTGGGGAAAGCTGACGGTGGGGAGCGCACTGTCGGCCCTGGTCCTGCTGCTGGCGTGTCTGGCCGCGATCCGGCTGCTGCTGTCCCTGGCGGACAAACTGCTGAGCCGGTCCGCTATGGACGGGCGGGTCAGGCGCTATATCCTGAAGGGCGCGAGAGCCCTGCTCTACGTCCTGACGGCGCTGATCGTGGCCGGGAGTCTGGGGGTGGACGTGACCAGCCTCATCGCGGTGGTCAGCGTGTTCGGCCTGGCGGTGTCCCTGGCGGTCCAGGACGTGCTGAGCAATGTGGCGGGCGGCATGGTGCTTCTGTTCTCCAAGCCCTTTACCCTGGGGGATTATGTCTCCACCGGGGAGGGGGAGGGCGAGGTGGCGGAGATCACCCTCACCCACACCAAGCTGGACACCCCCTCCGGCCAGCGGGTCATGCTGCCCAACAGCAAGCTGACGGCGGGGCAGATCGTCAACTACACCGTCCGGGGCGTCCGGCGGGCGGACCATGTAATCACCGCCTCCTATGACGATGAGCCGGAGGCGGTCCGCCGGGCCTGCCTCCGGGCCGTGGAGCGCACGCCCAATATCTTGCCGGATCCCGCGCCTCAGGTGGTGCTGACGGCTTACGGGGAGAGCTCCATTGAGTACCGCGTCCGGTTCTGGGCCAAAACCGATGATTATTGGGATGCCCATTTTAAGTCCCTGGAGGAAATCCGGAAGGCCTTTGCTGAGGATGGCGTGACGATGACGTACAACCATTTGAACGTGCATATTGTGGGAGAAAAGTAATGGCGCAATTATTGAAATCGAAGTGGAAATCGGGCTGCATGATTGTCCTGTTTTATTTGATAAACTTCGGCCTGTGGGAGCTTATTGCGCCTATTATATCAGACCAATGGGCGTCTTTTGCCGTTTATGCCGTCCTGTTTGTGGCAACGGTTGCCTTATTCAGAAAGGAATTGTCGTGCAAATGGACGGAGTGGAAAGAAAGCCAGTTAAAAAACAAGTCGTTTTATGCGGCTTTAGCGTTGTGTCTGGTCCTGGATCTGGTATTGAGCGCCGCCCTGCTGGCGGCGGCCGCACAGTTCAGCCTCGACATCCTTCCCCAGAATAACGAGAATGTGAAGTCGCAGTTCGCTGCGATACCGGCATTTCTCACTGCGGTACAGACG
>CAMWTG010000192.1 GCA_947177115.1 uncultured Clostridia bacterium | reverse complement strand
CTTTTGAAATTGACCATGAAATACTTCCGAAAGTACTTCTTTGCGTCCACCCGTTTTTAACAACAAACGATTTTGTAGTTGAGATTTACAGGGAAAGCACCCAAACATCCTGGCAAACAACAACGCAAAATATGATTTCAGAACTTGTCTTTACCCCTAAAATGTTCCTTACGCTTTCGAACTCGGACAGCATCATGGAGACATATACGATTACCTTCAAAGCGCTGACAGATAACACAAATTATAGTTTTACGCTGGGAACCCTGGATACATTTGCTGAGGACTTCGGAGGTAGCGATGTAATTGCCACCGTACCCTCCAATGCCCCCGATGAGAAGCTGGAATCGATTGGCATGACCAAGTATTTTTCTGGATACCAGGCGTTGCTTAACACAGGGGAGTGGTTTCATTACAGGGCAGACGGCGAGACCTACATAACAGCGAGAATCGCGAAACGAAACAGTCTTGCTTTCATAGTAATTAATGCCGATACAGGGGAAATCGAATACGAATCTCAGGATACTGACCGGAGGATATTAAACGTCAGCGATACAGAATGGCATGGATGTGTCCAAAAGCGTCTTGACTTGGAACCGGGCGGAAACTATCTGATTGGGTTTTATTCCACTGAGTATATCCCAACAGATGATGTGATGAATGATAACTACTATATCTGGATCGGGTATCCTTATTTCACTAATGAAAAAATCAGCTATGCATCTGCAAGCTATTCTGTTTCCGCTGGTACAAAAAGAACGTTCACTTTTACATTGTCAGGGTTTACCAAGTCAGCGCGAGCCAATAACATGACCCGTTTCTATGCTACAGGCGGTAAAAAATCAATGGACCCTAGAATCAAGTCCTGTCAGATTACCGCGCCCAATGGGCAAACATTTCAGGCACAACTTGGATATTATGGCAGTTTACCAGCAGCGGTCTTTTTCAACTACCTAAATAATCCCAGCAACATCCCCTTAAATGGCACCTGGAAGGTAACCGTAGAGGCCGCAGATGACATCCCCGACTTTAATTTTCGTATTTCGGGACATGTTCTTACGATTGTTGGCAACGATGGAAATTAAGGAGGAACCACTATGTCCAATTTAAGCTTGTCTGCACTGGCGGCGATTCCCCGGCACGCCCAGCAGATGCGGCTCAACAAGCCGGAGGGTATCAAACTGACCGGCATCGGCAAAACGGTCCAGACGCCCGATGGCGAGGCCCGTCAGGTGTTCTACCGGGAGGGCGATCCGGAATTTGAAGCCTACATAGCGGAACTGGAGGAGGTAGTCCTGCCCCGGAATTTCATGTCGTTCGGCGTGGGGAAGGACGGGACCTCCGGCCCCCAGATGGCCCGGCGGATCTCAAGCACCTTTGACCAGTACTACGCCGGAACGGCGGATGAGAAAACAATAGAGGGAGTCCTGTCGGATGTTGTGGAAAACCTCAGGAGCGCCTATGTGGAAAGAGGCTTCGATCCGGATGAGTTCATGCCGAAGCTGCTCCGCGATGTGTACGATGTGGCCAGACTGGACAACATCCACGGAGCGGGCAACCAGAGCTGGAAGGACAGCCGCCAGCTGGCCGCCCTGTACAACGGCTCGGACCGGAACTCCAACGACGTCATCTACTACGATGCCAAATATTACTATCAGTCGGAGGAGATGAAAACCACCCTGCAGGAGATCACCCGGCGGATCGGCCGGCGGTACGGCGTGTCCCAGCTGGACCTGCCCACCAGCTATCCGGCCGGGAGCATACAGCAGGGCCTCTACTCCTCCTACAACACCATCATCAACGACAACGCGCGGAACAGTACGCTGAATGGGAATATGGTGGATGAAACCATGGTCCCGCCGGAGGGCTTCCGGTTTTTCTACAAGGGGAATGACGCCGGGATGAACCGTTATCCGTCCTCCCTCCCCTCCGATGGCACCCCGGAATCCACCTTTGACGGGATCCTCCACGTCTGGTACGGGGACTGGTCCTATACCGGGCGGGTCCCGGTGCGGCAGGATCCCACCCGGTTCCCGATCAGCGTCAATATGTACGATACGGTCGCCGGGAGCGGGGCGAAGATCCCCAGCCAGATCGTCTCCGCCTTGAAGAATTTCGACTTTTTTACCATGATACAAAGCGGAAGGTACACGCCGAGCCACCCCAGGAATCTCCCGACATAAAAGACCCCGGCCGCATAAACTGCGGCCGGGATCTTTTTTACAGCGTATAATACCGCGCGAACTCCGCCGGGGTGGGGATCCGGGAGATCTCCTCCTCCTCGGCCCGCTTGAGCCTGATCCAGCTGTGGATCAGCTCCTCGGGGAACACGCCGCCGGCGGTGAGATAATCGTGGTCCGCCTCCAGGGCGTCCAGGGCTTCGCCCAGGGACTTGGGCAGGCCCTGGATGCGCTTCTTGTCCTCCTCGGAGAGGTTGAAGAGGTTGAAGTCATAGGGGCCCCAGCCGTTGGCGTGGGGATCGATCTTGTTGAGGATGCCGTCCAGCCCCGCCATGAGGATGGCGGCGTAGGCGTAGTAGGGGTTGCAGGTGGCGTCGGGGTTGCGCAGCTCGAACCGCTTCTGGGCCGGGGTCTTGGCGTAGGCCGGGATGCGGATGATGGAGGAGCGGTTGGCCGTGGCGTAGCCGATGGTCACCGGGGCCTCGAAGCCGGGCACCAGGCGCTTGAAGGAGTTGGTGGAGGGGTTGGTGATGGCGCACAGGGAGGCGGCGTGCCGGAGCAGGCCCCCGATAAAGTACAGCGCCGTGTCCGACAGCTGGGAATAGCCCTTCTCGTCATAGAACAGGGGCTTGCCGTCCTTCCACAGCCAGATGTGGACGTGCATGCCGTTTCCGGCCTCGCCGTGGAGGGGCTTGGGCATGAGGGTGGCGGTCTTGCCCTCCCGGGCGGCCACGTTCTTGATGATGTATTTGGTGATCATGGTCTTGTCGGCCATCTCGGTGAGGCTCTCCGGCTCCACCTCCACCTCCAGCTGGCCGGGGCCGCCCACCTCGTGGTGGTGGTACTTCACCTTCACCCCCCAGTCGTCCATCTTCATGCAGATCTCGTTGCGCAGGTCGAAGGTGGTGTCCTGGGGCAGGGCGGCGTGGTAGCCGTCGTGGTGGGCGATCTGATAGCCCTGGCAGGCGCCGTAGACGGGCACGGCGGTATTCCACTCCGCCTCGGCGGCGTCCACCTCGAAGGAGGCCCGGTTGGGTTTATTCTCAAACTTCACATTGTCAAAGAGATAGAACTCAAATTCCGGCCCCACCACCATTTTGTCGGCCACGCCGGTCTCCCGCATGTACTCCTCGGCCCGCTCGGTGACGCTGCGGGCGTACTGGGCAAAGCGGCGGTTGGCGGGGTTGTCGATGATCTGCACGTCTCCGGTCATGGACAGGGTGGGGACCTCCACGAAGGGGTCCATGCTGGCGGTCTCCAGGTCGGGCACGAAGACCATGTCGCTCTTCTCCACAGAGGCATAGCCGAAGTTGGATCCGTCGAACCCGATGCCGCAGCGCAGGGTGTCCTCGTTGAAGCGCTCCACGGGGATGGTGATGTGATGCCAGCGGCCCGTCAGGTCCACGGTCTTGAAATCGATCATGCGGACGCCGTTTTCCTGGCAGAATTGCAGGATGTCCTCCACTGTCTTGGTCATAAGCCACCTCAATTTTATAAATTTCACCGGCGCGTCCTATCTCCGGACCCGCCGGTATCCTGAATGTAACAGGCGGCGGGAGGGAAGTCAAGACGGCTGGTGAAATTCTCTGTTTGGTACAAACAGGACCGGCGGGTTTTTGGTGAAAATGTACACCGGGAGCGGACATTCCCGGCAGCAGCAGAGGGCGGACCGCCGTCCGCCCTCCGGTTTTACGATGTCTTTTCCACCCGGACCGTGTAGCGGTACCACCCGCTCTCCGCGTCCTCCTCGCTCCAGAGCAGTCCGCCCGAACCATCCTGATAGCCCTCCATCTCCAGCCCGACCGTCCGGGTGAAGCCGCTGGCGCTCACCGTCCCCGCGCTGGCCAGGTCCTGGAGCAGGGGGCTCCGGGCCAGGGCCAGTCCGCTGCCGGAGGCGCCTGCGAAGGACTGGAGTACCAGCGATACCCGGGAGACGGGCAGCCAGACGGCGCCGGGATCTCCGTCTGAAAAGTCCCCGGTCTCCTCGAATATGACGGCGGTGACGAAGCCGTTTTCGTCTGTCTCCACCGTGTAGACCGGCGTGTCCGAAAAGGGCTGGCCGCAGACGTACTCCACCCAGGGGCCGCCGTCCTCCTGGACGTTTACCGTCTGGGCCGCCAGCTCATAGCCCTCCCCGTCCACCCACAGGGAGTAATTCTGGCGGTTGGCCAGAGTGTTGATATTTTCCGCCAGCTCCGCAGGCGTGACGTCCCCCCGGTTGGGCGGCAGCAGCACCTGGCAGCTGGCCAGAAACCCCGGCACGATCAGCGCCAGGCTCAGCGCCGCGGAAACCGCTTCCCGCACGCCCAGCCAGTTCGAGGACAGGCTGTAGTATTGAAAGCCTCCATGCTGGTCGTACTCCATCGGCTCGCATTCCTCGCACCGGCGGTATCCCTTGTACTGGCGGTACAGGCTGTAGATGGGCAGCGAGAGGCCATAGCCCTGCAGCAGCACGCCCCAAGTCCGCTCAAAGCCCTCTCTGCAGCGGAGCTTTTCGCCCCGGCTGGTGCGCAGCTCCAGGCCCAGCAGCCATTTCCCCGGCGTGGTCCCCCAGGTGCGCAGCAGCAGCGGCTCCACCGCCAGCACGACGCCCCAGCCCAGCACGGTGCTCAGCAGGCTTATCAGCCGCGTACCGGTGTTAAGTACGCTGATATGGAACACCAGCGCCAAAAAGATCACTGCGGCGGCGTTCGCCAGCGCCAGGTCCAGGCTCCTGGCCCAGAACCGCTGCCAGGGATGGAAGGCCCACTCCGCTCCCTCCACCGGGGGACGCTTGGGCTCCTCCGGCTCCGCCTGCTGCCGTCCCGGCAGGACGGGGCGCACATTCTCATACCGGGCGGGCTCCAGGGCCGCGTAGGTCACCCCGTCGGCCAGCAGGGAGCGGCAGGCCGCCCGGGCCTGGCCCAGCTTGACCGCCTCGTTCTCCAGCAGCTGCTCCTGCCTGGCCACCGCGTCGGCCAGGGGCACTTCCCCCGCCTGCACGGCCCGGATGGTCTCGATGGGCATGTCCAGCTGCCGCAGCAGCCGGATCTTTTTCAGCTCCTCCACGTCCTCCACGGTATAGACCCGGTAGTTGTTGCTCCCCCGCCGGGGGTGCAGCAGGCCCTCCTTTTCATAGTAGCGGACGTTGGCCCGCGGGATGCCCAGCTGCTGTTCGATCTCCCGGACGTTCATCTCCTCGTCTCCCTTTCGTGATTTTCTGCCTTATTATAGGGTATAAAGCGGGTTTACAGTCAAGAGGTTATTGCAAAAAAACAGAAAATTTGTACCTCTTCCCAAAGAGAAGGGGGGGGGGGGGTGACGGGAGCCGCGGGGGGGGGGGGTCGGGGGGGGGGGGGGGGGGTTGGGGGGGTGGGGGGGGGGGGGGGGGACCACCCCACCGGGGGGGCG
>CAMWTG010000191.1 GCA_947177115.1 uncultured Clostridia bacterium | reverse complement strand
CCCTGGTGGCGGAGCTGCGGGCCTCCGGACACAGCGCTGTGGCGGTGCGGGCGGGACTGCCGGCACGGCGGAAAAACGCTTTTGGAACCGTATTTTCTCTGCGCGGGGCGGCCAGCCCCGCAAGAAGAATATTCTTTTTCTTTCTTTTCTTTTTCTTTGTCCTGGTCTTTGTCTTTATCTTTGTCTTTTTCTTCTTCTTGGCTTTTTGGGGTTTCCGCAAAAAACTCCGGGTTTTTCCTGGGACGCCCGCCTTTCATGCCCTTCAGCCGGTTTGTCTCGCACAGCTCTGCATAAGCCGCCGCCTCCCGGTCCAGCTGGGCGCGGAGCATGGGAAACAGGAACCGCTCATTCCCTTGCAGCCCAGTGGCCTCCCCGGTCCTGGCATACTGGAGCAGGGCTGTGAACAGCCGCCCCCGCTCCCCATCGTCCAGGGGCTCGATGGCGTCCAGGCAATCCACAAAAATCTTGATATAGGTCAATGCCATATCCTCACCGCCTTTCACCATAGCGCCGAACGCGCGGAAAGTTGCACACTGAGGTGCAACCTTTCCCAAACTTTCAGCCGCAGGAAAGCGTACACCCAAGGTAATGCCCCTCCCTTTACAGAAGCGCCCAAAAATGGCGGGGACGGACCATATCCGCCCCCGCTCAGAAACGCGGCACCGTCACCGGGCAAAAATTCAGGAACAGCAGCGGCTTCAGTCCCGGTGATAAAGTTCTTTTTGATCCTTTTTCTTTCAAGAAAAAGGATGGATACCGCTGCTCCCCTCATTCCCCGAGGGGCGGGATCTCCCGGATCACCCGCCGCAGGTCCATGGTCATGCCGTCTCCCCCCGCCGGGACGAACCCGTACCGGGCGAAGTAGCCCCGCAGCTCCTGCGGGCAGCTGATCACCAGCGCCTCCCTGTCCCGGGCCCGGGCGTACTGGACCGCCTGGCCCAGCATCTGCACGCCGTAATGCTGGCCCCGGAGGGCGGGGACGATCTGATAGTCCGTGATGCGCAGCGCGTCCGGCTCCAGCGCCATGGCGATCCGGCCCACGGCGTCCTCCTCCAGCATGGCCTCGGCGGTGCGGACGCTCCCGTCCCCGGCGCTGCGGAACCACAGGCCCGGCTCGGTGGCGGCATCGTCCTTATGCCAGCTCTGGCGGCGGAAGGTGGAGACGGAGGCCGGCAGATGGGCGGCATCGTCCCGGAAGACCACCCGGATCTCCTCCCCGTCCGCCTCCAGCAGGGAGACGGCGGTGTTGTCCCCGTGGCCGGTGCCGCCGATCTCCGCCAGGGACAGGCCCTGCAGGGTGCCCAGCAGGGTCCGGAGGGCCGCGCCGTGGCTGGCGGCGGCCACCGTGCCGCCGGGGTTCTCCGCCGCGATCTGCCGGACGCCCGCCAGCATCCGGTCCCGGACCTGGGCGAAGGTCTCCGCCCCCTCCGCCCGCCACAGGTCCGGGCGCTTGTTGAAGTCTACGTACATCTGCCTGTCCAGACGCTGGATCTCCCCCCAGGTCATCTGCTCCCAGACCCCCAGCCGGATCTCCCGCAGCAGGGGCAGGGGCCGGAAGTCCAGCCCCCGGGGACCGTAGAGGGCGGAGGCGGTGGTATGGGTGCGGGTCAGGTCGCTGCCGTAGACCGCGTCCAGCTTTTCGTTCCGGAACCGGTCCCGGAGATAGGCCAGCTGGCGGTAGCCCTGGGGGGTGATGACGCTGTCGTACTGGCCGTGGGCCACCCGGAAAAGGTTGCCCTCCGCCTCGGCGTGGCGGACAAGAAAAATTTTTGTGGTCATAGCGGGATGCTCTCCTCTTTATCTTTTATCGTCTATCGTCAAAACGCGAAGGTGTCATGATGTTCCTCATTATACCGGAAACGGCAGGATCTGGCAAATAAAAAATGGGGACGGACGCTTATTTTCCGCTCCGGCGGCTCATACTAATCCCGCAGCAAGGAAAGACGCTGCGGAGATCAATTTGACAGCGGCGTCCGCGCGGGGGCGGCGGGCGGATGATATCCGCCCCTGCGCGGGGCATGATTTTTAGAAGACGGGCTGTAACATTGATTTCTGTGGGAAGGAGTGGAGAAGATGAAAGGTTTTTTAAAGGGGATGCTGCTGGGCGCGGTGGCCGGCGCGGCGGCGGACATGGCGATGCACACCAACACCGTGAAGAAGACCCCCGCCGGCAAGGCCATGCAGACGGCTACGGATGTGGTGGACGCCGCGGCGGCCTCCGTGAAGGAGACGCTGGACCGGTAACAAGAGCATCCCGGGCCCCGGACGCAGATAAGCGTCCGGGGCCCCTGGCTTTTCCCCGGCAAAGACGCCGGCGCTTTGAAACGGCAGAGCCCTTTCGGGGCCCTGCCGTTTGCTTATCCTATTCCCTGACGGGGGGGGGCAGCAGTTTTTTTGCTCCTTTTTCTCAGGAAAAAAGATCACTCCTGCGCCTGCCCGGCCTCGCCGTCCTCCGGCGGCACATTCTCATGCCCGTCCTCCGGTCCATCCCCGGCCTGCCCGGGCAGCTCCCCGGACGCCACCGGCATGGGGACCGGCTCGCTGACGATATTGATGTGCTTCGCCGGGGGCTCGATGGCCTCATCCGCCTTGGCGGGCACGCCGTAGTAGTCCTCCTTGTCCGGGTCCCGGCCCTCCAGGATCGCCATCATCTGCGCGCCGGTGATGGTCTCCTTCTCGAAGAGGTACCCGGCGATCTTATCCAGCATCTCCCGGTTCTCCTCCAGCAGGGCCCTCGCCTCATCGCGGCACCGCTGGAGCAGGGCAACCACTTCCCTGTCCGCCAGGGCAAAGGTCTCCTGGGCGCAGTTCATGCTGTACCCGCCGTCCAGATACTGGCTCTGGACGCTGCCCAGGGCCATCATGCCGAACTTCTCGCTCATGCCGAACCGGGCCACCAGGTTCCGGGCCAGCTCCGTGGCCCGCTCGATGTCGTTGGCCGCGCCGGAGGTCTGGGTGTCAAACACCAGCTCCTCGGCGCACCGGCCCGCCAGCAGGGTGCGGATCTCCGTGAGGATGTCGTCCTTGCTCATAAGGAACTTCTCCTCCTCCGGCAGGTGCAGCGTATATCCCAGGGCCCCCTCGGTGTGGGGCACGATGGTGATCTTGGTCACGGGCTGGGCGTTTTTCTGCTTGGCCGCCGCCAGGGCGTGGCCCACCTCATGGTAGGCGATGATCTTCTTCTCCTGCTCGGTGATGACGGTGCCCTTCTTCTCCGCGCCGGCGATGACCACCTCAAAGGAGGAGAGCAGGTCCTCCTGGTTCACCGCGTGCCGCCCGTGGCGCACCGCCCGCAGAGCCGCCTCGTTGACGGTGTTGGCCAGATCCGCGCCCACGCAGCCGGCGGTCGCCTGGGCGATCTTGTTCAGGTCCACGTCCTCCGCCAGGCGGATCTTTTTCGTATGCACCTGCAAGGTGGCCAGCCGCCCCGCCAGGTTGGGCCGGTCCACGGTGATGCGCCGGTCGAACCGCCCCGGGCGCAGCAGGGCCTTATCCAGCACCTCCGGCCGGTTGGTGGCGGCCAGGACGATGATGCCCTTGGAGGGGTCGAAGCCGTCCATCTCCGCCAGCAGCTGGTTGAGGGTCTGCTCCCGCTCATCGTTGCCGCCGCCGAAGCGGGAATCTCTGGTCTTGCCGATGGCATCGATCTCGTCAATGAAGATGATGCAGGGGGCAACCTTGGCCGCCTCCTGGAACAGGTCCCGGACCCGGCTGGCGCCCACGCCCACGAACATCTCCACGAATCCGGAGCCGGAGATGGAGAAGAAGGGCACCCCCGCCTCCCCGGCCACGGCCTTGGCCAGCAGGGTCTTGCCGGTGCCGGGGGAGCCCACCAGCAGCGCGCCCTTGGGCAGCTTGGCGCCGATGGCGGTGTACTTGCCGGGGTTGTGGAGGAAGTCGATGATCTCCACCAGGGACTCCTTGGCCTCGTCCTGACCGGCCACATCGGCAAAGGTGACGCCGGTGGTTTTCTCCATGTAGACTTTTGCGTTGCTCTTGCCCACGCTGCCGATGCCGCCGATGCCGCCGCCCTTGCGGGTCATCAGGTTCATAAACAGCATGAACGCCCCGATGAGCAGCACCATGGGCAGGATGTAAGCGATCATGAACTCCAGGATGGGGGACATCTCCGCCACGTAGGGATAGCTGAATTCCCCTCCGTTGGCGTGGACCCGTTCGATCAGATCGCCGATGGCCGCGCCGATGGGCACGGTGAAGAGGGTATAGTTCTTGTCGTAGGCGTTGCCGTCCTCATCGGTGTAGACATACCCCTCCACGGGGGTGATCTCCAGCTTGCCGTCCACCAGCAGCACCCGCTCCACCTGGCCCGCGTCCACCATGTCCAGCAGCTCGGTGTAGAGGATCTCGTGGGTGGAGGCCGCCGAATTGGCCTGGCGGCTGTAGGCGGAGAGGTAGTTGAACACCACCGTCAGCCCCACCGCCCAGATCACCAGGATCAGCAGGCCGTTTACATTTTTCTTGTTTTTGTTGTTATTCTGCTTATTATTATTGTTATCCATCATGTTTCTCCTTCTTGTCCCGCAGGCGCACACAACCCGCCCGGAAACGTCTAGAATGCATCCTATCACAAATTCCTCCGTATCACAAGGACTGTCTGTGGATTTTCTGTGAAATTTCTGTGAATACCCCTTCCGAAACAAGGTATTTTGTGATATACTGACAATAAATTTCTAGTCTATCCCAATGCAGGCGGCCTATTTCCCGGGAAAAGCCGGGCGCGGCGGGCCGCCGGAAGGAGCCTGTATGAGAGAATACGAGCAGCGGTCCGCCCCGGAGGAGCTTATCGAGGGCCGCAACGCGGTCACCGAGGCCCTGCGGGCCGGGACCGCCATAGACAAGCTGTACATCGCCCGGGGGGAGACGGACCGCACCCTGGGCCGCATCGCCGCCCAGGCGAAAAAGGCGGGGGTGGTCGTGGTGGAGGCGGACCGGCGGAAGCTGGACGCCATGAGCGAGACCCGCAGCCACCAGGGCGTCATCGCCGTAGCCGCCGCCCAGAGCTACGCCTCCGTGGAGGACATCCTCCAACGGGCCGCGGAGCGGGAAGAGCCGCCCCTGGTGGTGGTCTGCGATGAGATCTCCGACCCCCACAACCTGGGGGCCGTTATCCGCACCGCCGAGTGCGCCGGGGCCCACGGGGTCATTATCCCCAAGCGCCGCAGCGCGGGCCTCACCGCCGTGGTGGCCAAGACCAGCGCGGGCGCGGTGAGCTATCTGCCGGTGGCCCGGGTGCCCAACATCCCCGCGCTTTTGAAGGACCTGCAGAAAAAGGGCCTGTGGATCTTCGGGACCGCCGCGGAAGGGGATAAACCCCTCTACCAGGCGGACCTCCGCTCCCCCGCCGCCATCGTCATCGGCAGCGAGGGGGACGGCATGGGCCGTCTGGTCCGGGAGGGCTGCGACTTCCTGGTGAGCATCCCCATGAAGGGCCGCATCAGCTCCCTCAACGCGTCCGCCGCCGCCGCCGTGCTGCTGTACGAGGCGCTGCGGCAGAGGATGGGGTGACCGGCGATCTCCGTTGTCCGCCCCCACACCCCTGTTTGATTC
>CAMWTG010000190.1 GCA_947177115.1 uncultured Clostridia bacterium | reverse complement strand
GCCGGGGTCCCGCTTGGGCCGGGTATATCGGGATTTTGCGGCGGAAGGAGCCTGACTGTAGCTGCTGCCCCCTGCCACAGAACCAAAGGTGGGCGCATCCTCGTCCCAATGGTTTGCGGCGGCGCGGGGTTCCGTCTTGCTCTGCCAGTCGATGGGTTCGGCGGGCAGCTCTTCCAGAAAACGGGAGGGCATGTTGCTGCTGGTACGGCCATAGAGCATCCGCTGGCGGGCGGTGGTCATGGTCAGGCGCTCCCGGGCCCGGGTCATGGCCACATAGCACAGCCGCCGCTCCTCTTCCATCTCCTCGCTCTCTCCGGCAGCGCGTCCGCCGGGAAAGACGCCCTCCTCCATGCCCACCACGTACACATTGGGGAACTCCAGGCCCTTGGCGGAGTGCATGGTCATGAGGGAGACGCAGTTGTCGTTCTCGACCGAATCGTCCAGGTCCGTATACAGCGCCACGCTGTCCAGGAAACCCGCCAGGGACGCGATGTCTGGGTCGCTTTCTAAAAATCCGATGATGCTGGAACGCAGCTCCTGTACGTTCTCAATACGCCCCCGGCTCTCCATGTCGTTCTTTTCTTCCAGGGCCTTGATATAGCGGCTCCGTTCGCACACCGCATCGTACAGGTCCGGCAATTCCAGCGTCTCCGCCAGGTCCCGCAGTTCCTGTATCATAGCTGTAAAGGATTGCAGCTTGCCAGCACTAGTTTTAAGTGTTGGATACATATCCGCATGGATCATAACCTCCCAGAGGCTCTTTCCTTCGCTGGCAGCCAGCTGGGATGCCCTGTCCATAGTGGTTCCGCCAATGCCTCTGGCGGGTACATTGACGATCCGCCGCAGCCGGAGATCGTCCATGGGGTTGTTTACCACGCACAGGTATGCCAGCATGTCCTTGACCTCGGCACGGTCGAAAAACTTCATGCCGCCGTAAACTTTGTAAGGGATGCCGTTGCGCTTGAGGGACATTTCCAGGGCGTTGGACTGGGCATTCATCCGGTAAAGGATGGCGTTGTCCCGCCAGTTTTCGCCCCGGCCGTAGCTTTCCAGGATCTTGCCCGCCACAAAGTTGGCCTCATCGGATTCATTGAACACCGTCTTGACCAGCACCTTGTCCCCAGGACCGGCCTCGGTCCACAGGGTCTTCCCTTTCCGGCCGGTATTGTTCTTGATGACCGTATTGGCGGCATCCAGGATATTCTGGGTAGAGCGGTAGTTCTGCTCCAGGCGGATGGTGCGGCAGGTATCGTACTGCTTCTCAAAATTTAAAATATTCTCGATATTAGCTCCCCGGAAACGGTAAATAGACTGGTCGTCATCACCTACCACGCAGATGTTCTCATATCCACCCGCCAGCAGCCGGGCCAGCAGGTACTGCAGGTGGTTCGTGTCCTGATACTCATCGATCAGCACATATTTGAACTTCCGCTGATAGAAGGAGCGCACCTCCTCGTCCTTCTGCAGCAAGTGGACGGTGTGAAGGATGATATCATCGAAATCCATGGCGTTGGCCTCCCGGAGGCGGCGCTGGTAGCCCGTATAGATCTCCGCGATCCGGGGCATCCGCCAATCGCGGGAGGTCTTGCTCTCCTGGGCAAACCGGTCCGGGGACCAGTCCTTGTCCTTGGCGTTGGAGATGATGGACAGCACCGAACGGGGCTGAAATTCCTTCTCATCCAGACTGAGGGCTTTCAGCACATCCTTGATGACCCGCTTGCTGTCATCGGTGTCGTAGATCGTGAAGCTGCTGTCAAAGCCCATCCCCAGCTTTTCCACATCCCGCCGCAGGATCCGGATACAGGCGGAATGGAAGGTGGCCGCCCAGATATCCCGGGCGGCTGCGCCGCACATCCGTTCCAGCCGTTCCTTCAATTCTCCGGCGGCCTTGTTGGTGAAGGTGATAGCGATCACCGACCAGGGCGCCACAGGCTCCACAGCGCACAGCCGCCGGGCCTCCCGCCAGTCCTCCGGAGATGGTTCGTCCGGGAAATGTTCCAGAAATGCCAGATCCTCATCAGTGGCCCATGGCGGCGCCTCACCGGCATCGCTGCCCCGGCCAAAGGTGAGCAGGTTGTCCACCCGGTTGATGAGCACCGTGGTCTTGCCGCTGCCCGCCCCTGCCAGCAGCAGCAGGGGCCCCTCTGTGGCCAGGACGGCATCCTGCTGGCGGGGATTCATCCTCTTGTAGCGCCGGGCAATGGCAGCCCGCCGGGCGGTTATGTAGCGCTGGTTAAAATCTTGTGTCATATGCGTGTCCGCTCTCTCTTTCCTGAAAATTCTCAAGTTCTATTCTACTATTCTTCCCCGGTGGGGTCAACGGGAAATTTTCGATCCAGCAATTTTTGCCGGTAAAGCCGCGGACACGCCCCTTGACAAACACAGGTTTTCCCGCTATACTACCACCAGTAAACGCAATGATGGGAACCAGTAGCGCCGGTTTGTCCTGCACAGAGAGCCTCCGGATGGTGGAAGGAGGCGAGGCGGCCCGCGTGAATACATCCCTGAGCAGCGGACTGAACCCGGCCTTTGCCGGCAGTAGGCTCCGCCGGGTGCGCCCGATACAGCGCGGAGGTCCTGCTGGGGACTTCACGAGGCCGCTTCCTGCGAAGGGACGGCGAACCAGAGGTGGTACCGCGACATTCTCGCCCTCTGTCCCAAGGGACAGGGGGGTTGTTTTTTCTGGCAAAACAAGGCGGTACAGCGAAGGAGGGCCGTAAATATGTTGGAGAACAAAATTCGAACGCAGGAAGAAATTTCCACATATCTCAGAGAACTGAAGAAGTGGATGGCAGAAGAAGACGCCCCCGCCGAAGAAATGGCTGCGTTTTTTACAAAGCGGTTAGATACATATGAAGACGTGCATTTGGGAAACTGGGGAGAACTGTACGCCCACATTGCGGACTTTTTTGACGGCGGCTTGGATCTTCTTCTGGATATTGGCTGCGGCACCGGATTGGAACTGGAGTCCATATACCGGAGATTTCCAGCTGCAAAGGTGACCGGGATCGATCTTTCCAGCCACATGCTGGCAAAGGCCCGAGAGAAATTTCAAAATCGGGCTTTTCGGGCAATTGAGGCAGATTACTTTACCTATCCACTCCCTGCCGGAGCCTTTGACGCGGCTCTCTCCTTTGAGACGCTGCACCATTTTCCCTATGAAAGAAAGGGAGAAATCTACAAAAAACTGTTTCACACTCTGAAAAATGGCGGATATTATATAGAGTGCGACTATGTTGCCTGCTGCCAAGAGGAGGAGGACCTGTGCCGGGAGCGCTGCCGCAGAGCGCGCGCCAAGGGCAGCCTGCCGGAGAATGTATGGATCCATATCGATACGCCTCTGACCATGGAGCACCAGCTGGAATTGATGCGGAACGCCGGGTTCCAGAATGCGCGGGTCTTGCATCAGAATTGTGGAACCGTACTGTTCCGAGCAGAAAAATATATTTGATTAGTAAAAGGAGAAATCACCATGCAGCTCTACGAAGAACTGGTAGCCCGGGGCCTGATCGCCCAGGTCACCAACGAGGATGAGATCCGGGAAATGATCAACGCGGGCAAGGCCACCTTCTATATCGGCTTTGACTGCACGGCGGACAGCCTGACGGCGGGGCACTTCATGGCCCTGACCCTGATGAAGCGCCTGCAGATGGCGGGCAACAAGCCTATCGCCCTCATCGGCGGCGGCACCACCATGATCGGCGACCCTTCCGGCCGCAGCGACATGCGCAAGATGCTCACCCGGGAGGACATCGACCACAACGCCGAGTGCTTCAAGCGGCAGATGGAGCGGTTCATTGAGTTCGGCGAGGGCAAGGCCCAGATGGTCAACAACGCCGACTGGCTGCTTGGCCTGAACTATGTGGAGCTCCTGCGGGAGGTAGGGGCCTGCTTCTCCGTCAATAACATGCTCCGGGCCGAGTGCTACAAGCAGCGCATGGAGAAGGGCCTCAGTTTCCTGGAATTCAACTACATGATCATGCAGTCCTACGACTTCTACTACCTCTTCCAGCACTACGGCTGCAACATGCAGTTCGGCGGCAACGACCAGTGGAGCAACATGCTGGGCGGCACCGAGCTGATCCGCCGGAAACTGGGCAAGGACGCCCACTGCATGACCATCACCCTTCTGACCGACTCCCAGGGCAACAAAATGGGCAAGACCGCGGGCAACGCCGTGTGGCTGGACCCCGCCAAGACCAGCCCCTACGACTTCTACCAGTACTGGCGGAACGTAGAGGACGGCGATGTGATGAAATGCATCCGGATGCTGACCTTCCTGCCCATAGAACAGATCAGCGAGATGGACAACTGGTCCGGCAGCCAGCTGAACCGGGCCAAGGAGATCCTGGCCTGGGAGCTGACCGCGCTCGTCCACGGCAAGGAGGAGGCCGACAAGGCCCAGGAGGCCGCAAAAGCCCTTTTCGGCGGCGGCGGGGACAAGGCCAACATGCCCACCACTGAGCTGACAAACGACAGCTTCGGCGATGGGCAGATCGGGATCATGAATCTGCTGGTGGCCTGCGGCCTGGCCCCTTCCAAGGGCGAAGCCCGGCGGCTGGTGCAGCAGGGGGGCGTGTCCGTCAACGATGAGAAGGTGACGGACATCGACCAGAAGTACGGCTGCGAGCTGTTCCTGGGCGAGGGCGTTATCATCAAGAAGGGCAAAAAAGTATTCCATCGGGCGGTCATGAACTGATCCCCCTCTCCCCTGCGGCAAACCGGGCCCGGCGCAGTGAAAGAACTGCGCCGGGCCCGGTCTTGCTCTTATAGTCGACACACTCGAGAATCGGTAAAGTTCGGCGATTAAAATGTGGCGTGGACTGCGTTGTCGTCCTTGGCGGGCGTCAGCCCGCCTGCGTCCTCCGCCTTGCCACACCGCATTTTCCTCCGCCTCCTTTTTACCGATTCTCGAGTGTGTCGACTATAAAGCCGGTCCCCCATCTTAGCATGTGCAGGAATATGCCAAACCGCTCTTGGTCTTAGCTCCAACTCTATGGAAAAATTTGCAGATATTTCCGGTTTTATTTCCAAAATTATTCGCAACAGGTATTGTGTTAATTGCTGCCGGGTGCTACAATATGGAAACGCGCCCGGAATGAAGAGGATGAAAAGAGGAATGACATGAAGGAATTGAAACTGCTTGGCCGCCATATCAAGCGATATTGGCTGCAATATGTATTGGGGATCATTGCTCTGGCCTTGGTGGATCTGATGAACGTATACATCCCCCAGTTCACCGGCGAGGTCACCGATGGACTGAAGGCCGGGACCATCGGCATGGACGGAGTATGGCGCCTGGTGGGATGGATCGTCCTGCTGGGCGGGGGGATGGCCATCGGACGCCTGGGATGGCGGTACTTTATTTTCGGCACCTCCCTGTCGATCCAGAAGGACATGCAGCGGGATCTGTTCGCCCATCTGGAGAAACTGTCCATGCGCTACTTCAACGAACATAAGACCGGCGACCTCATGGCACACTTCACCAACGACCTCCAGGCAGTGCGGATGCTGATGGGCCCCACCATTGTCACCGCCTTCGATGCCACGGTGATGCTGATCATGGTGTTGGGGAAGATGATTTTCTATGTAGA
>CAMWTG010000189.1 GCA_947177115.1 uncultured Clostridia bacterium | reverse complement strand
TTTGCACGGCCGCTCGATGCGGCCGTTGCAAAATCGTTGGTTCTTTTCCTACAAGAGAAAAGAACGCCCCGCCCCGGCGAGGGGCGAAGCCGGTAAAAAGAAAAACCAGGAGGCGGCCCGTAAGGCCGCAGCACAAAACCTGCGCCGCCGCTGTCCGGCGGCGCAAAGGAGTGATTTTTTGACAAGGAAGAGAAATTATCCGGGAATGGGGCTCTATTTTGCCGCCCTTATCATCCTGCTGTGCGCCTACTATATATTCTTTGGCGCTTCGCGGACGCCGGACGTGACCTACGCACAGGTGCGCGACCTGTTCCTGCGGGAACAGGTGGCCAGCTTCGTCATCCGGGATGGCAACGAGCTGTACCTGGGACTGAAGGACGGTTCCACCGTCCACAATGAACTGGGCAGCCCCGCTCTCTTCTGGGAGGACTTCGGCGATCTGATCGAAGAGCAGAAGGACCGGAACGTGCTGGTGGACTACGACAACCGGCCCGTTTACCAGCCCCCCTGGTGGAGCGAGATCATCCTCTATGTGCTGCTCATTGGCGGCATCTTCCTGGCCTGGCAGTTTATGATGATCCGGGCCCAGGGGGGCGGAGGCAGCGGCATGGACCAGGGCAGGCGCTTCGGCAAGGCCCGGGTCCGCTTCGGCTCCGACAGCGAGAACAAGGTCAGCTTCGCCGACGTGGCCGGGGCCGAGGAGGAAAAAGAGGAGCTGCGGGAGATCGTGGGATTCCTCAAAGAGCCCCGGAAATATCTGGACCTGGGGGCCCGGATCCCCAAGGGCGTGCTGCTGGTGGGCCCTCCGGGCACCGGCAAGACCCTGCTGGCCAAGGCCGTGGCCGGGGAGGCCGGGGTGCAGTTCCTGTCCATCTCCGGCTCCGACTTTGTGGAGCTGTACGTGGGCGTGGGCGCCAGCCGGGTCAGGGACCTCTTCGAGGAGGCCAAGAAGGTGGCCCCCTCGGTGGTGTTCATCGATGAGATCGATGCCGTGGGACGCCAGAGGGGTGCGGGCCTGGGCGGCGGGCACGATGAGCGGGAGCAGACCCTCAACCAGCTGCTGGTGGAGATGGACGGCTTCGGGGGCAACTCCGGCGTGGTGGTCCTGGCGGCCACCAACCGGGCGGACATCCTGGATCCCGCCCTGCTGCGCCCAGGACGGTTCGACCGGCAGGTCTACGTGGGCCGTCCCGACAGCAAGGGCCGGGAGGAGATCCTGGCGGTCCACACCAAAAACAAGCCCCTGGCCGAGGATGTGGACCTGAAGGTCCTGGCCCAGGCCACCTCCGGCTTCACCGGGGCGGACCTGGAGAACCTGGTCAACGAGGGGGCCCTGCTGTCCGCCAGAAGGGACCAGAAGTTCATCACCATGGACGTCTTACAGGAGGCCGTCATCAAGGTCATCGCCGGGCCGGAGAAGAAGAGCCGGGTGGTGCCCCAGCACGAGCGGCGGCTTACCGCCTACCACGAGGCGGGCCACGCCGTCATGCACCACTGCCTGGCCAGCGTGGACCCGGTCCATCAGGTGACCATCGTCCCCCGGGGACAGGCCGGCGGCATGACCATCTCCCTCCCCGGCGAGGACCGGGGGTACTACTCCAAGCGCTATATGGAGGAGGAGATCGCCGCCCTGCTGGGAGGCCGGGTGGCGGAGAGCCTGTTCCTGGACGATATCTCCACCGGAGCGTCCAACGACATCCAGCGGGCCTCCTCCATGGCCCGGAAGATGGTGACGGCCTACGGCATGAGCCAGCGCCTGGGGGCCGTCAGCTTCGAGTCCGGCCACGATGAGGTGTTCATCGGCCGGAGCATGGCCCAGGCCAAGACCTACTCCGAGGAGGTGGCCGCCCAGATCGATGAGGAGGTCAAGGCTATCATCGATGCCGGTTACCGCCGGTGCCAGGAGGTGCTGGAGGCCCACCGGGAGCAGATGGAGGCCGTGGCGGCCTGGCTGCTGGAGCGGGAAACCATGAGCGGAGAAGACTTCGAGGCCGTGATGGGATTCCCCAAGGTAACAATAGAGGAGAAGTAGCGTTTGACTGAACGTGTTTCTCCGTAATGCGGATTCCCCCTTTTGTGCGGAGCATTGCAGCGCCGTGCGGAAGGGGGATCTCTGCATAGGGCGGGAAAACGCCGCTGCCATGGGAGGAGCCGCTGGCCTGGATTTCTTCAGAAAGACACTGTACATTCCTTTTAAAATCCGTTATACTGGAAAAGGAAAGAACTTGCATCGTCCATCCGGGCGGGAAAGGAGCCTCTTATGCGCATCAACCCCCAGCTGCTGGAGAAGATCAAGGAATCCCTCTCCTCTGTGCTGCCCATCACCGCTATTGTCATGATCCTGAGCATCACCATTGTGCCGCTGACGCCGGGGGTGCTGGTGCTGTTCCTGTTCGGTTCCTTCCTTCTGATCGTGGGCGTGGGGATGTTTACCATGGGGGTAGACATTTCCATGACCCCTATGGGCAATGCGATTGGCGTGACCATGAGCCGGGCCAGGCATAGGGCCGTCCCATTGGCGGTGGCCTTTGTTCTGGGCATGCTCATCACCGTGGCGGAACCGGATCTGACGGTGCTGGCCCAACAGGTGCCCGCCATCCCCAACTGGACGCTGATCCTCACCGTGGCCGGGGGGGTGGGGCTGTTTTTGGTGGTGGCCCTGCTGCGGGTGATGCTGAAGATCCCGCTGTCCCATCTGCTGGTGAGTTTTTACCTGGGGGCCTTTCTTCTGGCTATCGTATTTGTTCCCAATGATTTTATCCCCGTCTCCTTTGATTCCGGCGGCGTGACCACGGGGCCCATCACGGTGCCCTTCATCATGGCTCTGGGCGTGGGCCTGGCCTCGGTGCGCAATGATAAGAACGCCACCAGCGACAGCTTCGGCCTGGTAGCTCTGTGCAGCATCGGGCCCATCCTGTCGGTGCTGATCCTGGGCATCTGCTATGCCCCCGACAGCGCCAGCTATACGCCGCCCGTTCTGGCGGAGGTGGCTACCACCCGGGACGCTGCCCGGGAGTTTGCCATTGCCTTCCCCCACTATGCCGGAGAGGTGGCCTCGGCCATCATCCCCATTTGCGTCATGTTCCTGCTTTTCCAGCTGCTTACCCGCCGGTTCAAGCGGACCCAGCTGCTGCGGATCGTCAGCGGACTGGTGTATACATACCTGGGTCTGGTGTTGTTCCTGACCGGGGTCAATGTGGGCTTCATGGGTGCGGGCGAGCTGATCGGGGCGACCATCGCCGGGAGCGAGCTGCCCTTCCTGCTGATCCCCGTGGGCATGATCATGGGCTATTTCATTGTGGCCGCCGAGCCGGCGGTCCATGTACTGGTCAAGCAGGTGGAGGAGGTCTCCATGGGCTCCATCTCCCAGTCCGCCATGCGGCAGGGCATGAGCATCGGCGTGGCCATCTCCATCGGCATCGCCATGCTGCGGGTATTGACAGGCATCTCCATACTGTGGTTCCTGATCCCGGGATACGCGGTGTCCCTGGCGCTGACCTTCTTTGTGCCGCAGTTGTTTACCGGCGTGGCCTTTGATGCCGGCGGCGTGGCATCGGGGCCCATGACCGCCACCTTCCTGCTGCCTTTTGCCATGGGGGCCTGCGAGAAGTGGGGAGGAAACCTGATGACCGATGCCTTTGGCCTGGTGGCTCTGGTGGCTATGACGCCGCTGGTGGCCATCCAGCTGCTGGGTCTGGCGGGCCGGGTGCGCAAGCGTCTGGCTGATGACGCGCTGAAGGCGGAAATGGCCCGGGTGGAGGACTGCATTTTGTACTATGATTAAGGAGGCGGAGCGATGAAAAAACCGGAACGGATGGCCCTGATCATGTCCATTGTGGAGCGGGGCAGCGGCGGCAGGCTGGTAAAGCTGTACAACAAAAACCAGATCTTCACCCATATCCGCTGCGAGGGGCAGGGCACCGCCACTTCGGAGATCCTGGACATCCTGGGTCTGGGCGGGTCGGAGAAGGATATCCTGCTCAGCATCACCACCTGTACCGCCGCCCGGGTCCTGCTGGATAAGCTGGACGATGAGCTGCGGGGGGCGGCCCCGGGGCGCGGCATTGCCTTCACTGTACCCCTGTCGGCGGTAAGCAGTTTGATTGCCGCCTATATCGACATAAAAACGAAACCGGAGAGCGAGGGAACGGGAAACATGGATAATCAGGTAAAAAACAGCATGATCCTGGTCACCGTGAACCAGGGCTATACCGAGGCTGTCATGGACACCGCCCGGAAGGCGGGGGCCCGGGGCGGCACCATCATCCGGGGCCGCTGGGCGGGGGACGAGAGCTTCGCCCAGTCCTCCGGCATCACCACGCTCCAGGCGGAAAAGGAGCTGATCTTCATCGTGGCTCCCACGGAGATCCGCAACCGCATCATGGATGCCATCTCCAAGGCCCATGGCCTGCGCACCGAGGCGGGGGCCATGGTCACCGCCGTTGGCGTGGAGCATCTGGTGCATCTTGGTTAAGGGGAAAGAGGCGCCTATGACCGTTATTTTGCCTGCAAACCCGCCCTACAGTACAAAATTGAAGGATCTGCTCACCCCTCTGCTCCCTGCGGACGCCCTCTGGCGGGATCCGGCGGAGGGCATGGGCGGGCTGGAAGGCGGGCGGCTGCTGTTTGCCGTGGCCCTGGACGAGGGCGGATGCGGCCTGGAATATTACAGGATGCTCTCCGCCCTCCGGCGGGGGGAGGCGCCGCTGGAGGGCTGCACCGCCGCGCTGGTGGTTGCCGGACAGGGGGAGCTGTACACCAAGGACGTGGCCCGGGACCTGGTGCTGTCCGCCAATATGGCGGGCTGCGCCTTCCTGGGCCGGCCTCTGGTGGAGGCCACCGGGTCCCTCCGCAACTTTCAGGTACAGGCGGAGATCAACGGCACCGATGAGGCCGCCGCTTTTTCTCTGGCGGTGGAGGAGCTGGTCCAGCGGCTGCTCTATTGGCCCCCGCTGCCGCCGGTGAAAAAGCTCCTGGCCCTCCACGCCTCCGTCCGCTCCACCAGCAACACCCTGGCGCTTTGGGAGCTGGTGCGCCGGAATCTGCCGGATACCGTGGAGGTCCGGGAGCTGTGCCTGCGCAACGGCACCGTTTCCGACTGCAATGGCTGCGCCTATACCACCTGTCTCCACTTCGGGGAGCAGGGCGGATGCTTCTACGGCGGGCCCATGGTGGAGGAGGTCTTCCCGGCGGTCCGGGAGTGCGATGCCCTGGTGATGCTCTGCGCCAATTATAACGATGCCCTGTCCGCCAATCTCACCGCCTTTGTCAACCGCCTGACGGCGCTTTTCCGCCAGAGCCGGTTTTACGACAAACGGCTTTACGGGCTTATCGTCTCCGGCTATTCCGGCGGCGACCTCCTGGCCCGGCAGCTGATCTCCGGCCTCAACATGAACAAGAGCTTTTATCTGCCTCCTCGCTTCTGCATGTTGGAGACCGCCAACGAGAAGGGCAGTTTGGTCAGACTCCCCGGTGTGGCGGAGCGGGGAGCGGCCTTTGCGCGGGAGATGGTGCGGTGAGGAGGCAATCTTTTCTTTGTGGACAAAGAAAAGATTCAAAAGAAAAACTTTTTGCCCGCCCGATGGGCCGTGGACGG
>CAMWTG010000188.1 GCA_947177115.1 uncultured Clostridia bacterium | reverse complement strand
GCCCACTGGGGCCGGATGTAGCCCTCCATGGGCAGGGCCATGACCAGGAGCAGGATCAGCGCCCCCATGCCCGTCAGGCTCAGCAGCTGGGCCCGCCCCAAACCGGCCAGATCCTCCCGCCGGAAAAGGGCCGTCAGCAGCAGGCTCCCCCACCCGGCAAACGCCGCCAGCATGGCGCCCCAGGAGGGCAGCACGCCCATTTGAACAGCGGGCAGCAGCGGCACAAGAGACAGCAGCGCCGCCAGGTACCACGCCCGCAGCCGCACCACCGCCCAGCCCATCAGCCAGGCCAGCGCAGCGCACAGCAGCAGGAAAACCGGCAGCAGCCGCTCCTCCCACTGACTGCTCCATATGATATAGATGCCGGGCAGCAGGCCCATCTTCTGGCAGATCCACTGCAACACCGGAAAAGTTTCCTCCCGCGTCCACCAAAAGACGGCGGCAGCGGCAGCGGCCCCTCCTATGGACCACCAGGGACGGCGCAGGCTGTGCAGAACGGCGGATACCGCCGAGGCGAAGATGCAGAAAACAAGGACCGCTCCCCGGTCCACCTCCAGCTGGTAGCCGGAGAGGAACGCTAGGGCGGTGCCCGCCGTCAGCAGCAGCGCGGCGGCAAAGTCCCCCGTCAGAAGAAGGAGCTTTCCTTCCAGCCTGGGATCGTCAAGTTTTCCCATGGAGGTCCTCCTTCCCGCTGACGTGGATCTGATAAACGGGCCTGCTGCTCCCCCGGGCCAGGGCCTCCGACAGGATGGAGCGCCCGCGGAGGGGGGCGGGGTCCGACAGGATCGCAGCCAGGCAGATCTCCCAGTCCCGTTCCCCGGCCACCTGGAAGATACGGACTGCTCCCGTTTCCGGGTGGGCCCAACGGACCTCATGGGGCCGCTCCCGGTCCAGCAGGGCCAGGCTGTATCCCTCCAGACGGTCCAGGGCCCGGTCCACCTGGGCCAGAGGGCCGAAGTGGTCGAAGGTCAGCACCGGCAGGGGCCGGGTGTCCTCCGGCGGCTCCCGGGTAACCAGCTCGTCCCGCTTGGCGGTCATTTTCCAATGGACCATCCGCAGGCTGTCCCCTTCCCGGTAGGGGCGCAGCTCATAATTCTCGCCGAAAACCGTCTTCCCCTTGGGCTGGGGCGCGGCGGCTCCCGCGCCCTCCGGCAGCTCGATAGCCCCCGGTTCCTCCGGCAGGGGAACCGTCAGCAAAGTGCTTGGCCTGGGTGGCCGCACCGGCAGGGCAAACAGCCCCAGGCAGTCGCACACCCACAGCCCCTCTACCTGGCAGTCCACCGCGCCGCAGTGGTCCGTCTCCAGCGTCCAGCTCCGGTCCTCCTCCGGCGTCATGCCCCGCAGGACGGCCCGGTCCCTGTGCGCCTCCCCGGTCATGCGGTTGGATACCCGCAGCCGGCAGGACGCCCGGGCCAGGGGCAGGTGGAAACGGTTGTCCAGCTGCAGAGACCAGGAGGCGGTCTCCCCCCGGAAGACCCTGGGGGCGGAGCACACCAGCTCCGCCCGGCACCCCAGCATGGCCGGCAGGCTCAGCAGCAGCCCCAGGAGGGGCAGGGCCAGGACCGCAAAAAAGATGAAATGAAACAGATACCCCACGTCCAGGATCTGACCCAGATAGGCCAGCAGCAGGGCGAGGGTGTACAGAATGCGCCGCCTCCACATGGCGTCACTGGATCCTGGGGGCGTCCACGCTCCGCAGGGCGGCGCGGGCGATCTCCTGGACATCAACAGTGCGCTCCGCCCCGGGGACCAGCAGCAGCCGGTGGGCCACAGCATCCACCCAGATGGCCTGCACATCCTCCGGCACCACATAATCCCTGGCCCGGAGGAAGGCCACGGCGCGGCTGAGTCCGGTGACCGCCAGGGTGGCCCGGGGGCTGGCCCCCTGAAGAAGCTGGGGATGTTTCCGAGTGGCGTTCACCAGCCGGATGATGTACTGCATGACGGCCTCGCTGACGTGGACGCGGTCAGCGGCCCGGCGCATCTGCTCCAGGGAATCCTTATCCACCACCTGGCGCACGCCCTCCATGGCCTGGCCGTACTGCCTCCGGCGGAGCATCTCCAGCTCCTCGGCCTCAGAGGGATAGCCCATGCTCAGGCGCAGCAGGAACCGGTCCAGCTGGCTGTCCGGCAGCTTCTGAGTGCCGGAGGCTCCCGCGGGGTTCTGTGTGGCGATGACCATAAAGGGCTGGGGCACCGGGCGGGTAACGCCGTCCACGGTGACCTGCCCCTCCTCCATGGCCTCAAGCAGGGCGGACTGGGTCCGGCTGGTGGCCCGGTTGAGCTCATCGGCCAGGAAGAGGTTGCACATCACCGCCCCCGGCTGATAGGTCATCTTTCCCGTTTCCTTGTTGTAAATGGAGAAGCCTGTGATGTCGGAAGGCATCACATCAGGGGTGAACTGCACCCGGGAGAACTGGAGATCCAGGGCCTTGGCAAAAGCCAGGGCCAGGGTGGTTTTCCCCACGCCAGGGATGTCCTCCAGAAGGATGTGACCCCGGGCCAGAATGGCGGCCAGGACCTTGACAAGGACGGTGTCCTTGCCGACAATGGCTTTTTTTACCTCCGTGACCACTTCGGAGGCTAAATTTCGTTCGTTCATCGGTGTTTTCCTTTTCGCATCCCGGAGGGCGCGAATGCTCCATTCTTCTTGTCTTACAGCAATATTCAAAATTACTTCCAGCGGCCCCGCGCCTGCAAATAGTTCATGAACGGCCGCTCTCTTCCCGGCAATCTTCCCGCAATTCGGAAAGAAGCATGAGGGAAGACAGACCGCCGAAGCACGGGCCCTGAAGCAAGCCGAACCCCGATCCAGGTACCGGACCGCGCACCGGGCTAACCAAAAGGTCGTGCAAAGCGCGCCTTCTCAACTGAATCAAGACCGATCTCCTGCAATTATAGAATTTTTCTCCCCCTGCGTCAACTGCTTTTTATGGAAACGCCCAACCGCCGCATAAAGGATATTTTCCCGGGCAAAATAACGAGCATTCCGCATCTAAAGGAGAAAAACAAAATGTCTTCTGCCAATAAGCGATCTCTTCTTATTTTCAGCCTCCTGACGGCGGCTCTGCTGGCCGCCGCCGTCCTTCTCTCCCTCTGGCGAACCGGAGAGGAAGCCCTCCCCGCCGCCTCTCCCACCGCTATCCCCGCCTCCGCCGGAAACTGGGGGCTATCCTTCCCCACAGAAGGACAACCTCCGGTGGGCAACGCCTCACTGGAGGAACTGGCAAAATACAACGCGTATTATCTTGGCGACACATCGCAAAAGGTAATTTATCTTACCTTTGACTGCGGCTATGAAAACGGTTATACGGAGCAGATCCTGGACGCCCTGAAAAAGCACAACGCCCCCGCCGCCTTCTTTGTGGTGGGCCACATGGTGGAATCCGCCCCGGACATCGTCCGCCGCATGGCCGATGAGGGACACATCGTGGGCAACCACACCTTCCATCACCCGGATATGTCCAGCATCTCCCAGCAGGAGGCCTTTCAGAAGGAGCTGGACAGTCTGGCGGAGCTTTATGAACAGACCACGGGCAAGCCTCTCTCCTCCTTCTACCGCCCGCCCCAGGGGAAGTACAGCGAAGAAAACTTAAAGCAGGCCCAGGCCCTGGGCTATAAGACCGTTTTCTGGAGCCTGGCCTACGTGGACTGGAATACCGATGATCAGCCCACAGCGGAGCAGGCCTACGCCAAGCTCCTGCCCCGCATCCACGATGGGGCCATTGTCCTGCTCCACTCCACCTCCCGGACCAACGCAGAGATCCTGGACGAGCTGCTGGGCAAATGGGAGGATATGGGATATACCTTCCGTTCCCTAGAGGAGCTGCCGGGAGTGCTGTGACCTCCCGGCGGGGACATCGGGCCCTGCGGGATGCTGTTCCCGCAGGGCCCCGCGTCCTCGCGGGGCCGTCTTTCTTTTTCAGTGGTTGACCTCCCCGCCGGGGTAGGGGCCGGTGATGCCCGTCAGGACAGGACCATACTCTGTCTCCTCCATGAAATAGTTATACAGGTCCCCGTTTTCCAGCCAAAGCTCCCCCAGGTTGGCGTAGGAGGGGTCGCCCCGGTTGGCACTGGAGGCCTCCCCAGTGTTGAAAATCTTCATGCGGCTGTAGTACCACAGCATGATTTCCGCTTCACCCTCCACCCAATTCTCGGGACGGACTGCGTCCGCTAGGGACAGGGGGGACCAATCGTTGCCCAGTTCTTTCCAGCTGATGTGGATGCTGGGGATATTGTCCACATTGCCGTAGCGGGTGTTGAAATCCATGCAGAAGAAGCTCCGCTGGTTGAAGCCGTCCGGCAGGAGGGAGAAAAGCACCCCGTACTCATTGGCGGTGCAGTAACACTCGTCCACCTTCAATCCTGTCAGGTTATACAGCTCCTGGAGGGCCAGATATGCTTGCTGGCGGTGGGTGATACGAACGGTGTCCGTGTAGGGCAGGAGCTCGTCCGGGTTTAGGCTGTCGGAGAGGATTTCCACATCGGGCACAAAGGTCACTTTTGTGCCCGCAACATCCGGGTAGTCCAGAGCGGAAAAGTCCGTCAGGGGCAGGCGCACGATCAGTCCGTCCTGCAAGGCGTAGCGAGCCAGGACGGTATCCTCGGAGCTGAGTACCACAAAACCGCCCCTTTCCGGATCAAAGCAGAGATTTGCCAGCGCACCGGGAAAATCTTCATTGAGGGTGGAGAGGGTATAGATAAAAGCTCCTTCCTGTCCTTCCTCGGTGTCGGTGATCTCCCAGGTAGGGTTGTTTTTCCACATATCGATGATCTCCAGCACGCCGTCCTCGTCCACGTCCGCCTCCAGAGAGGTGCCCGCGGTATTCGTCATCATGGCGGGGGTGCCATCGGGACGCTGGGTGAGATAAAAGCCCCATCTGCCGGATGCCCCTACGGTAATCAGAACCTTGAAGCCATCGTGGCCCAGGACGTTGAAGAAAGGCTCCACGGTAACGGCGCCGGGATCAGCGTTGACATAGTGGTTTTCCGCCGCCATGCGGAACAGGATCTTGTAATCTAGCTCTCCGTTTTCATCCGGGAGGGCGTAAAGGAGGTACACGTCAGAGAACGCGGTGCCTCTTTCGTCTGTGCGGGTATTGGCTTTGACGATGCTCAGATGGCACCAGCTGTCCCCCGGGCCATGATTAGCAGTATCTCCGAACATAAAGCCCGCCAGTTCGTTTTTCTGTAATTCCTCTAGATCGTCCAGAAACGGCACCTCCGCCGGGTCGTACTCTCCCAATGGCTGGTCACCGAAATCGAAATCCCTGCTGAGCGTTACAGGCAGGATGTCGGGATAAATCGTGGAGGTGTCCACAGGCGCGGCGGGGGGCCCTTCCGGGATGGGGTCCTCCTCTGGGGGCTCTTGACCCCATCGATCTTCTGCCGGACGGGGCACGTCCACATTGGTTTTGGGCCATAGCGTAATGGTCAGACAGACGGCCAGCACCACGCACACCACCGCCAGCGCCGCCGTGGCGATCTTCCAGGGGCGGGAGGTATCCGGGGGCTTGTTGGCGGCTTCCGTCTCCGCGTCAATCTCCGCCCAGGTTTCTGGGGGAATGTTCAGAATTTCGGAAAGCCTGTCCAGTTTTTCCCGGGTGGGGCGGGAGAGGTCGGCCTC
>CAMWTG010000187.1 GCA_947177115.1 uncultured Clostridia bacterium | reverse complement strand
AAGCAGCCCCCGGCATACGACCTCATGCCTAGGCTCGTTGGAGCGGATATGTGTATAAGAGCCAGGTATATAATGATAGTAGACCAGAGGACAGGGGGGATAAAAAATGAGAAACTGCCGTTGGCTGGGTCTCTGCGCCTTGGCGCTGGGGCTGGGGATCCTGATTGCGGCGATCTTTCCTACGGGATTCCTTCTGTTTCTTGTGGCATTTTTGCTGATCGCCTGCGGCTACGGCTGCATGCGCAGGTAAGACCAAAAGGAGGCAGCTATGAAGATCGTGGTCATCAAATCTCCGAAGTTCTTGAACGGGATCCTGAAGCGGATCTTTAAAATGAAGGAATAAAGGCAGGGCATCCTGGCATATAGTGGAATAACTAAAGCCGCCATATGCCAAAGGAGGACGCCGAATATGGAATTGAAACTGCAAAAGGCCCAGCATGACTACTATGAAAAGGTCTGCTTCGCTCCCTTTCCCTGTGAGACTATGCGGGAGAACATTGTGCCGGACAGCTGCGGCGACATCGCCCGGATCGTGGACACCACGGGGGTGGTTTGCCTTACCGGGCGGGAATTGACCGGGGACGGACGCTTCTGCGCCAGCGGCAGCGTGGAGGCATCGGTACTGTACATACCGGAGAAGGAGGAGGGACTCCGGTCCCTGCACTTCCAGATTCCCTTTCAGTGCTACGGGGAAGGGCAGGGGGAGGCCTCCTGCGAGGATCTGGAGATCCGGGGAGAACTGCGGAGCATCGATACCCGGGTGCTCAATCCCAGAAAGGTGCTGACCCGGGCCAACCTGGTGTTGTATCCCACTTTGTGCCGTCCCGTGTCCTTGTCCGTCTGTACCGGCGTGGCCGGAGATAAGGCGGAGGGCATCCAGCTGCTGCGGGAGCAGAAGCAGACCAGGGTCATGGCCGGGGTGCGGGAGAAAGAATTCACCTTTTCCGAAGAACTGCCTCTGTCTCCGGGCCGGGGCGGGGCGGAGGAGATCCTTTCCACCCGGATAGATGTCCGGGGCACCGACAGCAAGCTTATCGGCAACAAACTGGTGGTAAAGGGTTTCCTCTCCGCCTCGGTGCTATACCGGGAGGCCGGCGGGCGGTTGGGAATGCTCCAGCAGGAACTGCCTTTCTCTCAGATCCTGGAGGGAAACGGGTTTGACGAGGACTGCGAGAGCGAGGCGGCTTACCGCCTCCTGAGCCTGGACTGCCGGGTGGGCAGCGAAAGCGCTCCCGATGATACCTGCACCCTGACAATGTCGGTGTCTCTCTGCACCCGGGTCATAGTATGGAAACACCTGGAGATCGATTTTATCGCCGATCTGTACAGCACCGCCGCTGCTGTTTCGTGTCAGATGGAGGAATTGGAGATCAGCGAGGACAGCCAGCAGAACATCCGGCGGCAGAATGTTCGGGAACTGCTGGAGACCGGCTCCGCCGTACGTTCGGTGGTGGATACGGAGATCGTTTGCGGCGGGGCCCGGCTGGAAGGCGGGGAGTGGAAGATCCCCATCTGGGCGCGTTGCCTGTACGCAGACGAAAACGACCAACTGGGCAGCGTCCGCCGGGAGTTCACGGCGGCTGTCTCTGCCGAGCTGGAGGGAGACGGCATGGACTGCGAGGGCGAGGCGGCCTGCCAAGGGGATGTGATCGCCAACATCACGCCGGAGGGGATCGAGCTGCGGTTTCCTGTGGAGTGCGCCGTGACCGCATCCCGGCGGCGGAGATGTCTGTGCGTTGCTGGCGGAGAGCTGGAGGAGGAGAACCAGAACCGGGAGCCCGCCCCGTCCCTGATCCTGCGAAAAATGGGGGAGGGGGAGCGGCTGTGGGATGTGGCAAAGCAATACCGGGCCACCCGGGAAGGCATTCTGTCGGTCAACGAGTTGGCCGATGAGAGTCAGATCACCATGGACCGCCTGCTGCTGATCCCCAGGGCGCGGTAAGAAATGGACCGGAGGCGTTTTGCGCCGCCGGTCCGTTTTCCTTGACAGCCGGTGGGAATTAGAGTATGATGGACCCACATTTATGGTTTGGGAGGACAAAAAATATGCCGACTATTGCGCTGTACCGCCCTGCGCTGGAGGAGCTTACATTCCGTCAGGCACTGCTGGCCGATGAGGCCACCATGGCTTATAACCATGCCTATGGCGGGACCATTGATTTTCCCCGGGAGCGCTGGGCGGATTGGTACCGCCGCTGGATAGAGGATACATCCGGCGCACGGTTTTACCGCTATTTGTATGACCGACAGACGGATGCCTTTGCGGGGGAGACAGCATATCATTTCGATGAGGAGCTGGATGGGTACGTCTGTGATGTCATTGTCCATGCCGCCTGCCGGGGCAGGGGATACGGCAGGCAGGGGTTGGCTCTTCTCTGCGGGGCGGCGAAGGAAAACGGGGTCCTCCGGCTCTATGACGATATCGCATTGGACAACCCATCAGTGGGACTGTTTCTGGAATCCGGTTTTCGGGAGGTACGGCGTACCGAGGCATACATCCTGGTGGCGAAGGATCTGTAACTCTACGGAGCGTTGGTTGCATTTTGTGCGGTTTCCGTTATAATTTCCTCCGGAGGTGAAGGGAATGGACCCAATCAAAACAGGAAAACTCATTCGTGCCCTGCGGATGGACCTGGGCTTGACCCAGCAGCAGCTGGCTGTCCGGCTTCATGTGGGGGATAAGGCTGTCTCCAAGTGGGAGCGGGGCGCCGGATGTCCGGATCTGTCCCTGCTGCCGGCCCTGGCGGAGGTCCTGGGCGTAGGCCTGGAGAATCTGCTGGCCGGGGAGCTGGACGCGAATGAGAGCACAGGAGGAAATATGAAGCGCACAAAATTCTATGTTTGCCCGGACTGCGGCAATATCGTTACTGCCTCGGCGGAGGCCGCGTTGTCCTGCTGCGGCAGGCCGCTGATAGCTTTGGAGCCGCAAAAGGCAGATCTGCCCCATTGCCTGACCATTGAGCCGGTGGAGAACGAGCTGTTTATCACCAGCACCCACCCCATGGAAAAGGAGCACTATATCGCCTTTACCGCCCTGCTGCGGGGAGACAGTCTGCTGCTGCGGCGATTGTATCCGGAGTGGGATATGCAGGTACGAATCCCCGCCGCCCACGGCAGGTTGCTGTGGTATTGCACCCGGCACGGCCTGTTCTGTCAAAATATATAGCGCGGCAAGGAACGGTCCTTTCTCACAACACGAGAAGGACCGTTCTTTTTTGCATATTTCTGGCCAGGCTGTCATACAGTTACAACAGCAGAAGGAAAACCTCCCACGCACGGAGGTTTTACAAAAATGCGCTGACGGCGCATGGGAGGTAACTATGACAAATTCGGATCTCTATCAGGATATTGCCACGCGTACCGGCGGATCCCTGTTCGTAGGGGTGCTGGGGCCGGTCAGGACGGGAAAGTCCACCTTTATCAAGCGTTTCATGGAGACCTGCGTCATCCCCAACATCGACAACGTCTACCGCCGGGAGCGGGCCATCGATGAACTGCCCCAGTCCGGCAGCGGCCGGACCATCATGACCGCCGAGCCGAAATTCGTTCCCGAAGAGGCGGTGGACATCACCCTGGACGGCGGTGCCACCTTCGCTGTACGGCTGATCGACAGCGTGGGCTATATGGTCCAGGGCGCCATGGGCCAGTTTGAGGACGGGGAGCCCCGGATGGTCATGACCCCTTGGATGGATCACGAGATCCCCATGGCGGAAGCCGCCGAGATCGGCACCCGGAAGGTCATCCAGGAACACTCCACCGTAGGCGTGGTCATCACCACCGATGGCTCCATCACCGACATTCCCCGGGAGGACTACCTGGAGCCGGAGGAACGCGTCATTACCGAATTGCAGGAGCTGGGCAAGCCCTTCGTGGTGCTGCTCAATTCCACAGACCCCCGGGGCAGCCGGGCGCTCAGCATCAGCCGGGATATCGAGAGCCGGTTCGGGGTCCAGTGTCTGCCGGTGAACTGCCTGGAGCTGACGGAAGAGGCCATCACTTACATCATCAAGTCCATTCTATATGAATTCCCTCTGCGGGAGTTGCGGTTTTTCCTGCCCGCCTGGGTGGACGCGCTGCCGGTAGGACATCCCATTCAGTCGGCGGTATACGGCGTAGTCCGGGAGGGCGGGAGCAAAATGGCCCACATCCGGGACGTGGAGCCGGTGGTAAAGGAGATGGGGGAGCAGGAGAACATCTCCCTCAGCCGGGTGCTGTCCATCGACCTTGGAAAAGGCGTAGCCTCGGCGGAGCTGCAATTGCCCAGATCGCTGTTCTACGAAACCCTGTCCACCCAGTCCGGCTTCACTGTAGCGGACGATGGGGACCTAATGGAGCTGCTGACCCAGCTGGCAGGTGTGAAAGCCAGGTTCGACAAGGTGTCCGATGCTTTGACTAATGTCTATGAGACAGGCTACGGCATTGTAATGCCTACCATGGAGGAACTGCTGCTGGAGGAGCCGGAAATCATGCGGCAGGGAGGACGCTATGGCGTAAAGCTGAAGGCCAGCGCGCCGTCCATCCACATGTTCAAGGTAGACATCGAATCCACCGTCTCCCCCATAGTAGGCAACGAAAAGCAGAGCGAGGACATGGTAAACTACCTCATGGAGAAGTTCAGCGGCGACCCGGCGCAGATCTGGGAGAGCAACATTTTTGGCCGCAGCTTCCATGAGCTGGTCAACGAGGACTTGCAGGCGAAGCTGTACCGGATGCCTATGGACGCGCGGCTGAAATTCCAGGAGACGCTGCAAAGGATCGTCAACGAAGGCAGCGGTGGACTGATCTGTATCATTCTATAAAAGAAAAAGCAGGAGCTTGCGGGGAGAGACCCCCGCAAGCTCCATTTTATGGAAATTGTCAACTTTCCTCAATAGCAACTTTGGCCCGCTCCCTAAAGTACTGGTTCATCTGCTGTTCCGGCAGTAGATCGAGGAGCCGTTTTTTGACCGCCGCCAGCTTTTCCTCCTGCTTCTCCCTCCGGTACAGGCCCGGCAGGCTCATAAGGATCTCAAATTCATCCTGCACGCTGCAGAACTTCCGGACCTGCGGCATATATTCCTCTACAAAATCTATCCTGCCCGTCTTGGCGGCGGCGAGAATCAGCAGCCGCCATATGTCCATATTTTTCTCCGTGGGCGGAAGGGATATCTCCCTGACCTGCTTATCCGTCTCCTGGATAGATAGGATATCTTCATAGCGGTCCAGATCGTCCAGCAGGCTGAAATAGAGCTGCAGGGTCGTAACGCAGGGATCATCCGCAAAATTCTTTTTGCACGCCGCCAGTGTCTCGCGTCCTTTTCCCATGGGAATGGAAAGCTGGTTCCTCTGCAATCTCATGCGCAGGTACCAGGGATGCTCCGGCGTTCCCTCTGTTTTTTCCACGAAGGCATCTGCGATAGCGTAAGCCCTCTTAAAGGCTTCCCGGCCCTGCTGGATCCATAAATGCAGCTTCTCCGCCTCCAGCTGGTCCCGTTCCGCTTCCAGTCCGGCGGCGTCCTCCACATCGTTTTTGAGGAAGGCGTCAATAGTCTGTATTTGAGAATTCACGCATTCCATAGCCTCCTGGAAAGAGCGCTCGTCCCGCAGTACAGAGTATTTGCAGACCAGGTCCTCCGCACGTTCCAGGGAAGTTACCCCGAACAGCTCATCAATGCTCACGCCGAAAAAGGC
>CAMWTG010000186.1 GCA_947177115.1 uncultured Clostridia bacterium | reverse complement strand
GTCCTGCTGCGGGGTGTCAACGACAGCGGCCAGGTGCTGGGAGAATTGCTGTCCAAATTGACGCGGGTAGGTGCAGCGCCCTACTACATATTCCAGTGCCGTCCGGTGACGGGGGTGAAGGAACGTTTCCAGGTGCCGATTGAGGAGGGCATCCGTATCGTGGATGCTGCCAAGGCCAGACAGAACGGTTTCGGCAAGTCTGTCCGCTACGCTATGAGCCATCCCAGGGGGAAGATCGAGATCATCTGCAGGCTGCCCGGCGGAGAGACTGTCTTCAAGTTTCACCAGAGCAAGGACGATGCCGATAACGCCCGTCCTTTTACCAGGCTTCTTTCGCCCACAGATACCTGGCTGGATGAGGAGCTGTGCGGCATCTGATCTTGTCAGGGCGGCAGCGTTCTAAGACCGGAAAAATGGCTCTGCGGGATGCCATAGCATGATAGGGGGAATACCATGGGCAGCTGCCTTCAAGGGTTGGCGGATGCGGTCCGTATGCGTGTAGATTCAGATGGGTGCCATATGACGGCCGCGCCCTGTCTGTCTTTATACCGGTATACGCAAACGGTTATTCAGATGCCGGAGATGAGCATCCCGTATATATATCTGGTGGCGGCGGGCTCCGTGCGGCCACATAGTCCGGCATGCTGGACTATGTGGCCGGACAATACTCGGTGTCGGCGATCGACACGCCGTCCTCCGGCTATGCGCTGGCGCTTTCCGAGAAAGACGATTTTCTGGCCCTGTCCGTCCGGTTTACTTTGGACGAGGTGATTTCTGTTGTGTTGGATATGGACGGAGATCTGCCGGAACAAATCATAGGTGGAAAAATTGCGGACAGCTTGATGGAATCAGCCGACCGAAACTTATTCGATGCGGCAGCCCGTCTGCTTGCCATATTGGACGAACCGGTGCAGCTTGCCTATATGAGCAGGCATATCAAACGCGAGATGTCGCACAATTCATCTGTCAGAATCATATACATGCACTCACTTTCTTCTTTTTGATGGGGTTGCCACACTGGCTTGCTGAACGTATGATACCAAAAATCCAACAAAAGCGCTTGCCTGTTTCTACAAGGAATTTGCCTGTTTGTCTTCGCGATGCAGGGCAGGGAAGGAATGGCTCCGCTGTAACTGATACTTTTTCTGGGTCAAGAAAGAATATGAGTACGTCCCTCACTGCGGGCTTGCGGTCTTTCTGAAAGCGGAAATCTTATTGCGGGATACTCTGCCTGTGCAGCAGGCCCCCATGGCCGCACCTGCTCTTTTGGGAAAAATCTCAAATTTTGTATTGACATTCGAATGATGCGAGCGTATACTGTCCACATAGCAAGAACTGAATAGAACATTTATGTGTTTTATAGGAGGACAATTATGGCACAGCTCATGGACGCACTGGTAAAAGCGGCCCCGGGAGTGGGCCTGGAACTGCGGCAGGTCCCGGTCCCCGAGCCGGGTCCCGGTCAGGTCCTGATCAAGGTACACAAGACCGCGATCTGCGGTACGGACGTACATATCTATAACTGGGATCCCTGGGCGGTGGAGCATATCCGGCCTCCTATGGTGATCGGCCACGAGTATGTGGGCGAGATTGCCAAGCTGGGCGCGGGCGTCACCGGACTGCAGGTGGGCCAGCGGGTCAGCGGCGAGGGACACATCACCTGCGGCCACTGCCGCAACTGCCACACCGGCAACATCCAGTGGTGCAAGGATACCAAGGGCGTGGGCGTGGACCGGGACGGAGCCTTTGCAGAGTATGTGTGCATCCCGGAGAGCAACGTGATCCTGATCGATCCCAATCTGCCGGAGGAGGTCGTGTCCTTTTTTGACGCCGTGGGCAACGCCACCCATACCGCCCTCATGTGGAATCTGGTGGGGGAGGATGTGCTGATCACCGGCGCGGGCCCCATTGGAGTCATTGCGGTGGGCATCTGCAAATATGCGGGCGCCCGGCGGGTGGTGATCACGGACATCAACGACTACCGGCTGGAGCTGGCCCGGAAGATGGGGGCCGATGCCGCCGTGAACACCCTCAGCGAGGACCTGACGGAGGTCATGCACAAGCAGAAGCTGGTGGAAGGCTTCGACATCGGCCTGGAGATGAGCGGCAGCGGCGCAGCGCTCCAGCAGATGATTTCTGCCATGCGCAACGGCGGTAAGATCAGCCTGCTGGGCATCTCCAACAAGCCGGTGCCCATGGATATGAATAACATCATCTGCAAGGGGCTGACCATGCAGGGGATCTACGGGCGGAAACTGGACAACTGGCACCAGATGAGCTATATGGTGCAGGGCGGTCTGGATCTGTCGCCGGTTATTACCCACCGGTTCCACTACACGCAGTTTGAAGAGGGCTTTGCCGCCATGAACAGCGGAAAGTCCGGGAAGGTGATCCTGGACTGGGCGAAGTAAAGCCGCATTTGGAGAGAGGATACATGCAGTTTGACAACCATGACTGCCGGATCAGATACTATCATCTCTTGCTAGAGCGTGACTTGGATGATATTCCGGAATTTTCCCTGCCGGATGGTTACCGTTTTGTATTTTTCCAGCCGGGGGACCGGGATATGTGGATCGAGATTGAGAGGTCGGCCAGGGAGGTCGCCACTTATGAGCAGGGGATGAAGGCGTGGAACAAATACTACGCCGCCCATGAGGGAGAGCTCTATGACCGGATGGTGTTCATTGAAAACGCCGCCGGAGAGAAGATAGCCACGGCCACTGCATTTTACGATGTGATCAATCACGATCCCTCTGGCAGCGGCTGGATGCACTGGGTGGCTGTCCGCAGAGAGTACCAGGGCCGGGGGCTGTCAAAACCGCTGATCTCCCATGTGCTGCATCTGCTGCGGGAGCTTGGCTATACCCACGGGAAGGTCCCAACGCAGACAACCACCTGGCTGGCCTGCAAGATTTATATGGATTTTGGTTTCCGGCCTGTGCCGGAGAACATTGCCGAAAGCCGGGACGGCTGGCGGATCATGAAGGCGCTGACAGGCCACGCCGCCCTGGCGGACTTTGACCCGGCATCGATGGAGGAAATACTGGCGGAGCCGTCCGCCTAATGACGGCAATCTGAAGGAGGAAAAACTATGAAGCAGGCACTGGAAAAATATCGTAAGGAACTGGACGCGATCCGTGAGGCCGGGACCTGGAAAGGCGAGCGGATCATCACCACCCATCAGAAGGCCCGGATCGATACCACCGAGGCCAAACAGGTCGTGAACATGTGCGCCAACAATTACTTGGGGCTCTCCGATCATCCCGCCCTGATCGAGGCGGCCAAGGCCAGCTATGACCAGTGGGGCTACGGCCTCAGCTCCGTTCGCTTTATCTGCGGTACCCAGTCCGTTCATAAGGAGCTGGAGAGAAAGCTGTCGGAATTTCTGGGGATGGACGATACGATCCTGTATTCCTCCTGCTTCGATGCCAACGGGGGATTGTTTGAGACCCTGCTGGGGCCGGAGGACGCGGTGATCTCCGATGAGCTGAACCACGCATCCATTATTGACGGTGTGCGCCTGTGCAAGGCGAAGCGGTTCCGGTACAAGAACAATAATATGGAGGACCTGCGGGCCCAGCTGGAAGCCGCCCGGGACGCCGGGTGCCAGGTCAAGCTGATCGCTACCGATGGCGTGTTCTCCATGGACGGGTATATCGCCGATCTGAAGGGCATCTGCGATCTGGCCGATGAGTTTGACGCTCTGGTGATGGTGGATGACAGCCACGCTGCCGGATTCATGGGCAAGACCGGCCGGGGCACGCCGGAGCACTGCGGCGTGCAGGGCCGGGTGGATATCATCACCGGCACCTTTGGCAAGGCGCTGGGCGGAGCCTCCGGCGGCTTCACCGCCGCCCGGCAGGAGATCGTGGATCTGCTGCGCCAGCGCAGCCGGCCCTATTTGTTCTCCAACACCGTGGCCCCCGCCATCTGTGCCGCCAGCCTGAAGACCCTGGAGCTGCTGACCGCCTCCACGGAGCTGCGGGACCGGGTCCATGAGAACACCGCCTATTTCCGCGGCAAGCTCAGTGAGCTGGGTTTCGATGTGCTGCCGGGGAGCCATCCTATTGTAGCGGTGATGCTCTACGATGCCAAGACGGCCGGGGAGTTTGCCGCCCGGATGCTGGAGAAGGGCGTCTATGTGGTGGGCTTCAGCTATCCGGTGGTCCCCCAGGGGAAGGCGCGGATCCGCACCCAGGTTTCCGCAGGGCACACCAGGGAGGACCTGGATTTCGCTGTGGAATGTTTCCGGGCCGTCAAGGCGGAGATGGGGATTTGACGGTCCCCTCTTTAGCGGCCTGCGCAGCGCTTGATGGGCCGAAAGGGAGATATATTGCCTATCCGGCAGGAACCGGCGTGACGAAAGTCACGCCGGTTCCCCTATGTCATGACCGTGTTTCTATTTGCGGCATAAGCACCCATCGCCGCCCATAAGCGCCGTCATCTCCTCAATACGCTCCAATGGAAACGGCGGTTGTGACAATGGCTTCATAGCAATGGACATAAGCTTCATTGGGTTGTCGTCTGCCGCTATCCGGTTGGAGCTGAGATGTCCGCACCGGCGGCAGCGGTGGATGACCGCCCATTCCCCGGTCTTTCTTATCCATACGCCAATTGGTTCCATGATGCCGCCGCAATCCGATTCCCTGTCTCCCGGTTCGATATCCAGATGTAAGCTGCTGAGGCAGTTCGGGCAGTGATTGCGGTGCTCGCTTCCCGCGCCGGCAGAAACGACCGGCCGACCGCATACTTTGCAGGTGAAGCTGTCTTTGCAGGCATGGGTTTTGTAATAACCTTTTTCATATAATTTTCTTTTATTTTCTCTGTTCATATCATTAGATCTCCTGTTTATAGTCGACACACTTGAGAATCGGTAAAAAGGAGGCGGGGGAAAATGCGGTGTGGCAAGGCGGAGGACGCGGGCGGGCTGACGCCCGTCAAGGACGACAACGCAGTCCACGCCACATTTTTACCGCCGAACTTTACCGATTTTCGAGTGTGTTGACTATAGAATATGATGCCTCACAATATGCTTTTCAAATGTTCCTTCAAGGCATCCCGATATTTTTTTGTAAGCATGATATACTTTTGCTGCTCATCTTCCGTCCATTCATCCCAGATCTGATTTTCAATCTCAAATAATGGATAGACCTTTTCAAGCGCATACTTCTTCCCTTTATCCGTCAAGCAGACAATGGTATTCCGGCCCTTCCCCTGCGCAAGGTACACGATTCCGTCCTGCTCCAGCTTGCGGATCGCTGAATTGATCGTTTGCCTGCTGATACCGGTCAGTTTGCTGATCTCGCTTTGTAAGCAGCGATCCTCTCCCTTTTCGCAGATCACATACAAAATGTTTTGTATGCTGTCGGAAATACCCATTTTCACAGCGGCTTCATGGTACAAAGCGTTGATTTCACCCGCCAGATAAGTATACTGGCCCAATTTTAAGTAGTGCATAGCTTCACCTCTTGCGATGTCTGATTTCGTACATCTATATTATATCCGATATCGTACATAAGTCAAGAGCTTTTTGAAAAAAATTTTTGATCTGCTGCATAAGCGAGCGTTTCCAATGGGCCGCCGCCTCTGGAACGCTTTGCAAAAAGGCAATGGAAAAGCCGATGCTGCCTGCCCCGCCGGCAGGCGGCAAAAAAATCTGCCGCTCCCTATGGAAACTCCGGAGAAAAAGGTATATACTAGGAG
>CAMWTG010000185.1 GCA_947177115.1 uncultured Clostridia bacterium | reverse complement strand
AAAGACGTTTGGTTTCACAGCGTCCAAACAATCCCTTCACTAATAGGAGAAAAACTGGGTGTATAGCGGAACCATTTTCATAAAATTTTTGAAAAATTCTCGGAGCGGCCCGGTTTGTTCGCCTATTTTTATTATACGGTCAAACCGGCCCAGACCGCAAAAATATGGCGATAATGCAAGATTTGACCTCGCCGCACTGAAGAATTGCAAAAATGCAAGATGGAATCAAATGGCCAAATTGGCCGTTTGATTCTGGTCTGCGTCATTTTGCCCTCGACCAAAATCAGAACAAAACCGTTTTCGTTCTGATTGGTGGCGGTCAGAATGTCCGGCACCAGTCTGGAGAACGTGGCAGCGCCCAGCGCCATCACGTTGAGAAAATCAAGATTGCAAAATGCAAACTTGGTCCCTGGTGCAACGTGGAGGACATTTTTTCCGCGACGTTGCCAAAAATCAGAAGTGCATTTTGCATTTCTGATTTTTCAAAGGCACACTTTGCGCCTTTGATCGAACGGCCCCAAATAGAAACTGTCTTGAAAAATGTATGTTTTGTTGTCCAATTAGGGGGGCATCACCGCCTTTTCGACTATCTCATTCACCACAAACGAGCCAGCCACTATGTTGTATTAGGTGAAATCTCACATTCACCCTTTACAGAATACATCTTTATAGAGACGGCCCGCCGTGGCAAGAAAGGCCGTCCATTCCTGATAGCTGCCGGTAATCTGGCGGGCGGTATGGTCGGCCATTTGTGCGTATGCTTGGAGCTTACTTGCCATAGGCAGGGTCCTCCGTATCGAAATCCGGGAACAGGTCCAGGGCGGCAAAGTCCGCATCGGTCATGCGTCCCAGCTTGGCAAGGGCGCTGTCCGTCAGTGTCCGAAGTTCGTCCTCGTCCGGCTCCAGATAGCCCCGCATCTCGGTGAGGGCGGCGATCATGCCAGAACGGGTGCCGCCGCCAGCGCCGTTGTAGATGCACAGCAGATTTTGTTCCTCAAATGTAAAATCGTTCATTTTCTTACCGCTCCTTTTCCGCGCTCTTTTTGGGCGCTGTCTTTTTTCGATCCTGGGTTGGCTGGCTTTTGAGCTGGGCCACAACGGATTTTTTCTTTTCTCGGTGGACGGCATCGCCCAGGTCCGTCAGGGAAATGGTCTGTCCCGCCTTGACCTGGGCCTCCAGCTCGGCTACGGTGGGCTTTTGGCTGATGAAGTCCGGCACTTTCGCAAAGCCAAAACTGTCGCAGTAATGGAAGGATACCACGCCGTCCTGCTTGACCGCAACGATGTCGCTGACGGACATGGAGGGCCGGTGATAGTCCGCCGGGTGGTCGGTGTTGAATTTTTCCCACAGCCGTTCCAGGGCGCTCGAACCCTGCCCCGCCGCCAGCTCTCCCGTATAGACCAGATCATAATTGTCCCGGTCAGCGGTCAGCCCCTTGGACATCAGCCAGTCCATATTCATAAAGCGGAGGTCGCGTTGTTCAGCGCCGTCCTTTATCTGGTAAATGGCAAAGCAATCCCCGCCATAGCCGAAAAAGGCTCGTTCCCGTTCCTCCTGGTGGTTCAGCCGGTCCACAATGCACTGATGAAATACCGGGCTTTCCTCCCATTCCTCGCGGGGAACGGCGAACATCATGCCCTCCGGCTGCTCCATAAGATCGTCCCGGTCAAAGACCATCGCCGGATTCTCGCCAGCCTCCACCATGTAGACGGTCAAGTCCTGTTCCAGCAGCTCCGCCGCCCGTTCCCTGGACAGGGGCAGCAGATCACCGCCTGCATAGCCGTAGTTCTGTTCCAGCTCGTCAGCGGGAAAGGCGGGGTCCGGCAGGGGGTATTCGTCTAATGGAGTGTTCCACAGGGCGTCATCCTCCTGGGCGAAATGCTCCCGCAGCTCCCCGGTGTAGTCGCGGCCCTGCTCCGGCTGAACGGTCTCCACAGCCGCCTCCAGCGCACGGTCAGAGAGGTCCCGCAGTTCATCCAGGACCTCTATGGGGGCAAGATCAACGGCAAGTGTGCCGATCTCCTCCGTCCTCTGGATATGCTTTACAACGTCCGTGATGGAGAGGCCAGGGTCATCCAACTGCCCGCCGTCAAGCTGTGCCATATCATGCTTGGTGTAGAGTGTGTAGTCCCACCCTTCGTCACTGGCCTGGATATGGAGGTAAACGGAATCATCCAGAAGGTAGAGAGTTTCGTCCGCCTGCTCCGGGGGAGACGGGATTGGTGCGGCTGGCTGCTCCTGTTCCGCCGCGTCTGGCTGGATGAAGCTGAACGGCTCCCCGGCAAATAACAGCGGCTTGGTCTGCTCAAATTGTGCCAGCACGCCAACACGCAGGGTATCAAATTCCGCATAGTCCTCCATTGTAAAGCAACCCTGGGCCAGAAGCTCCGCTTGGGTATCGGAATAGCTGCCCCCGGAGACAAAATCGAACATCACCTTATTATCGGAGAGGTACAGCAAGGACTTGTCCGCGTTGAGGTAATGGCCGCGATTGTCATAGTGGTCGCGCCTGCCCATATATACCTTATCATCCGGCCCTACAAAAGCATCCAGATCCGCGCCGTCTTTGGTTTTGTAATGACTTATTCTGGCTGTGCTGGGTTGGTAAAAATCATCAGGTTTCAATTCGCCGGATTGCAGCTTTCTCAGAATACTGGCGCATTTATCAGCCGTGCCGAAAAACAGCACCTGATCCGGCTTTAAGGTCCCTTTCGCCGTTCTCTCATATGCCTGAATAAACTGCTGGTCTATTGCGCCCACAGCCCGGGGATTGGCCTCCATTTTGTAGACATATTCTTTCAGCGGCACGGACTGAGCCAGCCCATCCAGCCTTGCCAGCATCGCCTTGGCTTTTGTCAAGTCGGTAAGTGTCAAGTCGGTATGTTCGATCAGATAATTCAACGGGTCGCGCACACCTTCAAAATAGCCTTTCCGCATTTCATCCACAAGGTCAGCGATGGACCGCTCTCTGGGGTCCTGGGTAAACGGGTGTTTCAGAACTCCCTCCTGATGAAGCTGATCCATAAAATCGTATAAATCAGCGGCAAACTGTTCCAGGGTGTCGGGCGCGGCAGAGGGCGCGTCCTGCTCTGGCTGCTGGGCGGTCAGGTCAATGCCCCGTTCCTTGCAAATCTCTTGAAAATGGCGGTCAATGCTGGTGATAAGAATATTGGCGGTCTTGGAGATGGTCTCCAGACTGGCTTTCAGCTCCGGCAGGGTCTTGTCCTTAGACCATGTGGCGATGTAGCCCAAGCTGTTGGCGCTGGTCTCGATGCCGTAATACTGGCAGACGGTATAGGAGACGCTTTCCGCCTCCACTTCCTTCGTGTTTTTATCTTTCGGTTTGGGCGGTTCCTGATCCGTAATCCCAGCAGCGGCGGTGAGCTGCTCCCGCTCACGGTTGTGGAGCATGGCGTGGGTAATCTCATGGACGGCGGCGCACACCGTCTGCACCTGGCTCATGCCCTCCCGGATGGTGATGCTCTGATTTTCCAGGCTCAGAAATCCGTCCAGCCCCTCCCGCAGCGGCTTGAACTGTATCGGCACCGGGGAGGTGCGCCGCAGGGCCTCCATAAATACTTCGTACTGCTGCACATCCCCGGTCAGGCTGGAAACAAGGCTGGGAAGGGGCCTGCCCTCGGTCTGGCTCACATCGAACACCTTGACCGGGCGGAACAGGGGAATCTCAATCTCCCGTTCCTCCATGACAACATTTCCGTCATTGTCCAATACCGGCGCTCTGGTGTCCGGGTCCAGCTTCATTTCCTCAATGCGCTTTTTGAAGGGCGTGGGAGCGATGATCGTCAAGCCCTTTTCCCCCTTTTTTACATGACGGCCAAACTGATTCTTCCACTTATTGAATCCGGCCACATGGGTGGCGTTGGGCATCTGTATATGGATGAGGATGGTATTGTTATAGGAATAGCTGTGAAACCGGGACATGGTGCGGAGATAGTCCGCAAATTTATCGCTCTGGAACAGGTCTTGTATGTTTGCCTCAATCCCGGTCACAATTTCCTTGATCCGTTCCCGATTGCTGGGCTTTTTGTCTGCCACGGCAAAAAATCTCCTTTCATAGAAATGGCCCCGCACAAAAAACAGAAGCGTCCCATGCGGGGCAAAATTCCGCAAGTAGAAGTCTATTTTGGCCCTTCGAGGGTAAAGTCACGTCCCTGGGCGGTTTAGCGTTTTGAAAACCTTGTGCCGCAAGGCTTTCCAGCCCTCTATTTGCGGAAGTGCAAGGCTGCTTTGGCTTTCCGCTCCCGGTCCCGTCTGCGGCGCTCCCTGGCGGCGCAGGAAGGGCAGTATTTCACCGAATTGGAGCGGGAGAAAATCGGTGCGCCGCAGATACAGCAGCATTTGACGGGCCGCGCCGACATAATTTCTCCGTACAGCTCCCGATCCGCTGGTAGGACGGCGGCACGAAAGTATTTGCAAATCAAGGTGCAGGAAATCATCTGCGGACAAGGGCAGGGGTCCCCATCGTCCAGCGGGAGGCAGTTGCCGCCATCGCAGTTAGCGCACAGGCGGCGGATGAGCTTTTTCACTCGCCGGAACTGGCTGTCATCCATACGGGGCAGCTTATCCATTGTCAAACACCAGCTTGTAATTTGTCTTGGTGCCATCATCCTCCAACACCACCGTGGCATCGTAGGTTTTCCCGGTTTTCTCCGAGAAACAGCCGGTGAGCTTCACCCGGCCCTTCTTCAGTAGGGCGGCAGCGGTGGCCTTGGTGAGCGTCTTTTTCTTGGCGGTGAAAAACTTGCTGTCTTTCCACAGGACAAAGCGGCAATCCCGATTTTCACAGAAAAAGCCCTTCTTGCTTTCGGTAACAGCGCCGCCGCAGCGGGGACAGGGGCCAACACTCTCCTTGTCGGAGGGGAACAGCACCGCCGCGCCGGGAACAGGCTGGTATGTTTTCACCAGCTCGTCCACCATAGCGGCAATCCCGGCCATGAAGTCCTCCGGGGACAGCTCCCCGCGCTCTACTTCGCCCAGCCGCTGTTCCCAATCGGCGGTGAGCAGGGGGGATTGCAGGACCTCCGGCAGAACAGTGACGAGGGAGCTGCCCGCCTGGGTGGGCAGCAGATTGGTGATCTTCTTGGCTTTCTTTCGTTCCACCAGCCCGGTGGACACCAGCTTTTCCAGGATAGCGGCACGGGTGGCAGGAGTGCCGATTCCTCTCCGTTCTGCATCATCCGGCATTTCATCAGCACCGGCGGTCTCCATACTTTGGAGGATGGTGTCCTCGGTGAAATGCTTGGGCGGGGTTGTTTTGCCCTCCTTCACCTGGACAGCATCCACCGCCAGCGTCTGGCCCTCTGCCAGACCGTCCGGCAGAGCGGCGTCCTTGGGGAGTGCAGCACAGGCCCGCCAGCCCATATCCAGCACCGCTTTCCCCTTGGCGGTGAAACGATGCCCGCCGCACTCCGCCGCCAGGCTGGTCTCGGCGTACCGATGGGGCGGACAGACCGCCCGGATCAGCGCCAGCGACAGTAGCCGCAGGATTTCATGCTCTCCCAGGGGGAGGGCGGAAAGGTCAGCGGCGGCGGCGCTGGGGGTGGGAACAACGGCATGATGGTCGGAAACTTTCTTGCTGCTGCACACCTGAGCCGCTGATACGGTCCCTGCTGCCTGTACGCCGCAGATAGTGACGGCGGCGGACACCAGACCGGGAGCAGACCTTGCGATATCATCTGTCA
>CAMWTG010000184.1 GCA_947177115.1 uncultured Clostridia bacterium | reverse complement strand
CCGCCGGCCGGTTCACCTTCATCACGTTGGAGATCTGATGGATCTTCCGCATGACCTGCTCCAGCTGCGCGGAGTCGGCAACGGAGATCACCAGATGGAAAATAGCGAAGCCATCGGCGGTGGTGTGGACGTTCAGTCCGTTGACGTTGAGCTTGCAGGTGCTCATAGCCGTGGAGATATCCACCAGCAGCCCGGGCCGGTCCTTGCACACCACCTCCAGGGCGGTGGAATAGGATTCCCGGATGTCATCGCTCCAGCTGACCTTGATCCAGCGGCCCTGGTTGGCCGCCACATGGTGGTCCGGCTGGGCGTTGGGACAGTCCTTCCGGTGGACGGACACGCCGTAGCCCCGGGTGATGAAGCCGATGATCTCGTCCCCCGGCACGGGGGTGCAGCACTTGGAAAATTTCACCAAACAGTTGGAGAGCCCCTCCACCACGATGCCCTTCTCGCTCTTGACCTTCTTGGGCAGGTTGGACTTGGCCTCCTGGGCGGCTTTGGCGTCCTTGGCCTCCTGGGCGGCACGGGCGGCGGCCTCTTCGGCGGCCTTCGCCATGGCGGCGGCCCGGTTCAGCTGCAGCAGCTCATCGCGGACCCGGTTGGCCGCCTTCAGCGAGGTCAGCCCGCCGTAGCCGATGGCCGCGTACATCTCATCCAGGGACTGAAAACTCACCCGCTTCAGGATGCTGGGCAGCACGTCCGGCGCGGTGATCTGCGCCATGGTCAGGCCGATATGCTTCAGCTCGTTCTCGAAGGAGGCGCGGCCCTGGGCGATGTTCTCCTCCCGACGCTCCCGCTTGAACCACTGGCGGATCTTGCTGCGGGCCTCGCTGCTCTTGGCGATCTTCATCCAGTCCCGGCTGGGGCCGTGGGCGGACTTGGAGGTGTTGATCTCCACCACGTCTCCGTTGTGGAGCTGATAGTCGAAACCCACCATCCGCCCGTTGACCTTGGCTCCCACCATGGTGTTGCCGATGGCGGAGTGGATGGAGTAGGCGAAGTCGATGGGGGTGGCCCCGGCGGGAAGGTTGATCACGTCTCCCCGGGGCGTGAACACAAAGACCTCATCGGAGAACATGTCGACCTTCAGGGAATGGATGAAATCCTCCGCATCGGCGTCCTCCTGGTTCTCCAGCAGGCGGCGGATCCACTCATAGGCCCCCTCGCCGCCCTCTTTTTTGATGCCCTGCTTGTACTTCCAGTGGGCGGCCACGCCGTACTCATTGATGGCGTGCATATCATAGGTGCGGATCTGCACCTCGAAGGGGATGCCCTCCTCGCCGATGACGGTGGTATGGAGGGACTGGTACATATTGGGCTTGGGGGTGGCAATATAATCCTTGAACCGGCCCAGGATGGGCTTGTAGATGTCGTGGATCACGCCCAGCACGTTGTAGCAGTCCGGCACCGTGTCCACCAGCACCCGGAAGGCGAAAAGATCGTACAGCTCCTCCATGGTCTTCTCCTGGAGGTACATTTTCCGGTAAATACTGTAGGGGTGCTTCACCCGGCCATAGACGGTGGCGTGGGGGATCCCCTCTTCGGTAAGCCGCTGGCTGACCTCCTCCTGGATATGCACCATAAACTGGTCGTGTTCCACGCTGTCCGCCGCCAGCTTCTCCGTGATCTCCTTGTAGGCCACCGGGTCCAGATACTGCAGGGACAGGTCCTCCAGCTCCCACTTGATCTTCGCCAGGCCCAGACGGTGGGCAATGGGGGCATAGATCTCCATGGTTTCAAAGGACTTCTTCTTCTGCTTGGCCGGGGTCTGGTACTCCATGGTGCGCATGTTGTGGAGCCGGTCGGCGATCTTGATGAGGATCACCCGGATGTCCCGGCTCATGGCGAAGAGCATCTTCCGCAGATTTTCCATCTGCTCCTCTTCCATGGTGGAGTACTTCACCCGCGTCAGCTTGGTGACCCCGTCCACGATGTCCGCCACCGTCACGCCGAAGCGCTTGGCGATGTCCTCATAGGTGCAATCAGTGTCCTCCACACAGTCGTGGAGCAGGGCGGCGATGATGGACTCGCTGTCCAGACGCATCTCCGCCACGATCTGGGCCACGTTGATGGGATGGGTGATAAACGGGGTGCCGTCCCGGCGCATCTGTTCGCCGTGATGCTCCCTGGCATATTCATAGGCGGAGCGGATCTGTCCGAAATCAGCGGAAATATTATACCCCCGGATGGTTTTTTCCAGATGCTCGTACCGTTCTTCTACTGTGACCATAGGTCACTCAGCTCCCTTCTCGCGCAGTGTTTCCGCGAAGATCTGCCGCAGCGCGTCAACAGGGACCGGCTGCTTGAGATAGATCTGCAGCATCCCCTTCGCCGTGATTTTATATCCTGTGAGCTGCTCCCTGCATGAGTCAACAGCGCGGGCCTCGACATTGATGTGGTCTTTAAACGGGATCAGACGCACGAAAGCGTCCCCCGCATAGTAGCTTGGCAGCTTCGCCCATAGTTTTTCCTCAATCTCTTGTGCGGCACTCTCATAAGCGACTGTGCGCAACTGCACATACAGCTCCCGGATCGCCTCCGGGTATTTCTCCAGGTATGCTTTTACCTCGTCTTGCATCTATGTTCTCTCCCATTCCTAAAAAGAAGCGTCCTGCTTCAGCGCCCGCCGCAGAGCGCGCATATAGGCGCTTTGCTCCAGATCGGCCCGCCTGCCGGGCACGGGGCGCAGTATCATCATATCCTCCCGCAGCTCCAGGGTGACCAGTCCCCGCTCAGCAAAGATCTCCAGCCCCAGCGCGGAGCGCAGGAAGGACTCGTTTCCCTCCAGCGCCCCCGCCAGCCGCCGCAGAGTGGGCAGCCGGGAAGCGGCTGCGGCGCTCTCCAGCTCCAGCCGCTCGATGGCCCGCCACAGCGCGGCGAACTGCCGCCGCTCCGGCAGCAGGCGCATTGCCTCGCCCGCCGTAATCTCCCCGCCCTCTACCAGCCGCTCCACCAAGTCCAGGCACTCCTTTTCCCTCTGGCTGGGCCCGGCGGCAGGGCGCAGGTCCACCAGCTGCAGCTGCACGCTGCTGAGGCCCCGGAACTCGTTGATCTGCAAATGGAAGGCCGCGTCCACCCGCATACCTGCGGCTACGCCGCAGCCTGAGGCGGTGGCGGAGAAAAAAATAGCGTCAAAATGGCATCCGCCCTTCACCAGGCGCAGCTTCAGATGCCGGTTCTGCCCCACGCCCTGGAGGCTCTCCACCCGGGCTCCCATAATGGCGAACACCGGCCTTTCGTTGCCGGCGCCGTAGGGCTCCAGCCGGGACAGCGCCTCCAGCTCCTCGATAGCGATGCACGCCGGATGCCGGACAACCACGTCCAGAGCCAGAGAAGACACCGGCTGCTGGCCGTTACAGTAGTCGCACACGCACCGGTTGATCCTCCGGCGGAAAGCGGGGATGTCCTCCTCGCGGATATTGAATCCCGCCGCCAGCTCATGACCGCCGAAATCCACCAGCAGGTCCCGGCAGCTCTCCAAAGCATTAAAAAGATTAAATCCGCCATAACTGCGGCAGGAACCCTTGCCCATGCCGTTTTGCAGATGGATCATAAAACTGGGGCAGGAATATTTTTCACTGAGGCGGCTGGCCACAATACCCACCACCCCCTGATGCCAGACCTCGCTGGAAAGGACCAGAGCGCTGCGCTCCCCGGCGGGGAGGAATTCAATCTGCTCCACCGCTTGGGCGAAAATTTCCTGCTCCACCGCCTGCCGCTCCCGGTTGAGGCCGCAGAGCTCCCTGGCCAGCATTTCCGCCCGGGCGGGATCGTCTGTCAGCAGCAGGTCCGCAGCCAGCTCTGCCTCGCCCATCCGTCCGGCGGCATTGATCCTGGGCGCCAGGACAAAACCGATCTGGGTGGAGGATACCTCCCTGTCCGCCAGCCCCGTCTCCCGCAGCAGGGCCTTGAGGCCCAGAAAGTCGGTGGTCCCGATGGCCTCCAGCCCCCGGTGGACGATAGTCCGGTTCTCGCCGGTCATCTGCATCACATCGGCCACCGTGCCGATGGCGGCCAGGGCGCAATACCGGGCAAAAAGCGCCTCCTCCCGCTGCTCGTCCAGGGCCAGGACCAGCTTCAGCGCCACGCCGACCCCCGCCAGATGCTTAAAGGGATAGGGACAGTCCGGCCTTCTGGGGTCCACCACCGCCGCCGCATCGGGCAGCCGTTCCTTGCACTCGTGGTGATCGGTGATCACCAGGTCCAGTCCGATCTCACCGGCATAGCGGGCCTCCTCCACGCCGGTGATGCCGCAGTCCACGGTGATCACCAGCGTCACGCCCCTGTCGCGGAGGCCTCGCAGGGCCTCCTTTCCTAGGCCGTAGCCATCCTCCACCCGGCGCGGGATATACTTTAAACAGTCCGCCCCCCTGGAGCGGAGATAGTCCACCAGCAGCACCGTGGAGGTGATGCCGTCCACATCGTAGTCCCCGAACACCGCCATCTTTTCCCCCTCCGCCAGGGCCCGGCGGATCCGGGAGACGGCCTTGTCCATATCTTTCATCAAAAGAGGGGAGTGGCTGAGACTCCGCTCCCGCTCCAGCAGCAGAGCGGCCTCCTCCGGGGAGGTCACGCCCCGGGCAGCAAGGAGCTGGGAGAGCAGTTCGGGATATCCCGCTTCCCGCAGGCGGTCCGCAGTGGCCTCATCATAACTGCCGCCGGTCCATCTGGTATATTTCACTAGGACATCCCTCCTCTCCTCAAGGCTATTTTTATACAACAAAAGACATTATAACAAAAAAAAAGAGAATGGGCAATACTGATCAGGAAGTTTTCAGTGAAATCAATTTTGCAGTACACGATCCCTAAAACGGCAGGAATCCGCAGGGACGCGGCGCGCCGTTTCTACATCCACCATGTCATACACCTCAAAATATTGCCACAAAAACGGATTTCCGGGCAGGCGGCAAAAACCCCTTGCGGGAATGGGGAAAAGGAGCTATAATGTTGACATAGAAGAGGACCGTCACATATTATGTCAGATTGAAAGGAGCATACCATGAGTTATTTTGAGGAGATGACCCAGAAGGCGAAGGCTGCAGCCTCCACTGCGGCGGAAAAGGTCCGGGAGGTAGCCGATTCCGCCAAGATCTCCGCCGCGATCATTGCGGAGAAGCGGGAGCTGGATAAGAGCTATCGTGCCGTTGGCCAGTGGTACGCCTGCGAACACGCGGGGCAGGAGGTCCCAGAGGCCATCGCCGATGTGATCGCCGCCGTCCGGACGTCCCAGGAGAAGATTGCCGAACTGCAGGCCCGGCGGGAGGAGGCCGAAACCGCCGAAGCCGCCGCTCCGGAGGAGGGGAAGGTCTGCCCCGTCTGTGGCAAGATTGGCACCACCAAATTCTGCCCTCACTGCGGCGCGCCGCTGGAGTGATCCCCAAAGGGAATGCTGCTGGTGTATAGAAAATGAGGAGCCAGGGGCTCCTCATTTTTGGATGGAGGACACATGATGCTGGACAGAAGCGAGGTCGGCAAGCGGGGCTATCTCAACGAACCCTACCGGCTCTTCCACCTGCGGGACGACCGGGCTCTGAAGCTGGACTACCATTACCACGAATTTGACAAGTTGGTGCTGCTGCTGGGAGGCCGGGTCACCTACCATATCGAGGGCAGGAGCTACCTCCTCCAACCCATGGATGTGCTGCTGGTCAGCCGGAACCTGATCCATCTGCCGGTGGCGGAGCCGGGGACGGCCTATGAGCGGATGGTGCTGTGGATCGACCGGGCGTTCATGTCCCGGTACGGCGGCAGGGAGGCATCGCTGGCGGACTGCTTCGCCCTGACGGCCCGGAGGGGGATCCACCTCTACCGCCCCCGGGGA
>CAMWTG010000183.1 GCA_947177115.1 uncultured Clostridia bacterium | reverse complement strand
CCTCTCTGTTCTCCTCCCTGCCCACCACCTCCTTCTCCCAGAACGTGGGCCTGGTGACCATGACCAAGGTGGTGAACCGGATGGCCCTGACCTGCGGGGCGGTGTTCCTGGTCCTGGCGGGGCTGAGCCCCAAGCTGGCGGCGGTCATTTCCATCATGCCTCAGAGCGTGCTGGGGGGCGCGGCGGTCATGATGTTCGCCTCCATCGCCGTGTCCGGCATCAAGCTTCTGACCAAGTTCGGCATCACCAACCGGGTGGTGACCATCGTGTCCATCGCCATGGGTCTGGGCTTCGGTCTGGGCGCTACCGCCAACGCGCTGTCCGGCCTGCCCCAGGCGGTGCAGCTGATCTTCGGCGGCTCCGGCATCGTTCCGGCGGCGGTATTGGCCATTATCCTCAATATCATTATTCCCAAAGAGCAGGAGGATATTGAGAACGAGGCGAAGGCGGACGGCGTGAAAGCATAAGCCGGCACAAGCTGTCAGCCCCAAGGCAGCAATATAGAAGAACAACGAACGGACCGGATCCCTGAAAACAGGGACCCGGTCCGTTTGACCAGCCAAGGGTCATAGTATCAATCGTCCGCGCCATCAAAGGGGCGGGCGGCGTTATGCACCGGAACGTCCGGCAGATCCTCCGCACGGCTCAGACCGGAGCCGTACTTCGCCACCCGGTAACCCCGGCGGAAGAGCAGAACACCCAGCAATACCAGCACCAGTCCAATTGCCGTCATGACCCAGCAGGCGGTAAAGTTTACCGTGCGCACCACCAGCGGGTCACCCATCTCCTCTAGCTCAGCCTCCGTATAGCCCAGATCCATAAGATATTCCTTGAAATAACGGGCCAGCTGGCCCTCCAGGACCTCCGTCTTGCCCTCCATAGAGAATTCCGTCTTCGGCTGGATGCCAGTCTCCATATAATCCCAGGTCTCATCGATCAAATCATCCAGAATCCCCACGTCCGCCTGACGGCCCTTCATAGCAATAAATGCCTCCGCTGTGGGAACCAGATAATACGCTCCGGACGCCTTGCTGCCGCTGCGGGAGCCATCGCTGTACCGGGTGTATGTCTCCTCAGAAGCAAAAGCGTCAAATACGTAAGGGACCTTGCCGGAAACATGCGCGCCGGCCTTCACCTCAACGCCCTCGTCCAGCATGTCCTCAAAGCTGACGGCAGGCTTCAAAGCGATGATATCCTCCGGAACAGACTGGAACAGCATCATTCCGCCGAAGGCAATAAGGATGATAACGCCCCAGTTGATGCCGCCGAGAATGTGTTTGATCTTCATTTCAACATCTCCTTTTGTCAGTTGCGCAGGGCACGGCCCTTTTTATCCACGCCCAGCGCGGCATTCACCCCGGTTTGGAATGCCTCCGCGAAGGGTTTCCATGCCTTTGCCTCATCGGGCTGCTGGATATTGACGCGGCATTCCTTGCCCAGCTTGGTGTTGCTTTCGTCAACGGTAAGCTTGATGAAGTTATCCCGCTTGCCGGGGAATTTCAGCAGCAGCTCATACGCCCCGCCGCCCACATACGCCAGATTTTCCGCACTGGCCCGCACCGGCTCGGTATATACGATCTTGCCGCCCTCCACTCCAATGGGGATTACCCAGATGTGGTCCGCCTGGTCGGGGCGGAACCCTACAGCGTAATAGTGGTAGACCTCCCGGCGCATGTGCGCACCGCCGTAGACTTCCTTGCTGTGGGCATAGGCGGCGGTGTACTGCACGCCATCGGGGACCAGATTGCCAACGATCTTTCGGATCTCTTCCTTTTCCTGGCTGTTGACGCCCTTCTTTTCATCGATGGATATCTTGATCCATATAAGGATGAAAGCGATCACCAGAACAACGATGGTGATAATGAAAACCTGCGGCGTGACCCCAACCATATCCGCTAATTTCTGAATGATACTCATTTCCCTCTACCTCCAGTAAAGCCGGTTACTTTGCAGCCTTCAGCGCCTCCGCCATATCCAGGCGCTCCCAGGGCAGGTCGATGTCCGTGCGGCCGAAGTGGCCGTAGGCGGCGGTCTGCTCGTAAATGGGACGGCGGAGGTCCAGATAAGAGATGATCTTGCCGGGACGCAGGTCGAAGCTGGTCCGGACGATCTCGCTCAGGCGCTCATCGGAGACCACGCCGGTGCCCTGGCTGTCCACCAGGACGCTCACCGGCTCGCTGACTCCGATAGCGTAGGCCAGCTCGATATGGCAGCGCCGGGCCAGTCCGGCGGCCACGATATTCTTGGCCACATACCGGGCCATGTAGGCGGCGGAGCGGTCCACCTTGGTGGGATCCTTGCCGGAGAAGCAGCCGCCACCGTGGCTGGCCGCGCCGCCGTAAGTATCCACAATGATCTTCCGGCCTGTGAGACCGCTGTCGCCCACGGGACCGCCGATGACAAAGCGTCCGGTGGGGTTAATGAAAAATTTTGTGTTCTGGTCGATGTACTGCGCGGGGATCACGGGCTTGACCACCGTCTCCACGACCGCCTCCCGCAGGTCCTCAATGGAGACATCGGGGTCATGCTGCGTGGACACCACAATGGCGGGGCAGCGGAGGACCTTGCCGTCCCCATCGTACTCCACCGTCACCTGGCTCTTGCCATCCGGGCGGAGCCAGCTCAGCTCTCCGCTCTTGCGCACAGCAGCCAGACGGCGGCACAGGCTGTGGGCCAGGGAAATGGGGGCGGGCATCAGCTCGGGGGTCTCATCGCAGGCGTAGCCAAACATCATGCCCTGATCTCCGGCGCCGATGGTCTCATCGTTCTCGCCGTCCACGCCCATGGCGATATCGCCGCTCTGCTCATCAATGGTGGTCAGCACCGCGCAGCTGCGGGCGTCAAAGCCATAGGCAGGGTCGTTGTAGCCGATCTTGTCCACAGTGCGGCGGACAATGTGAGGGATATCCACATAGCAGTGGGTGGAGATCTCGCCCATGACCGTCACCATGCCGGTAGTGGTCACCGTCTCGCAGGCCACCCGGCCATTGGGATCTTGGGACAGGATGGCGTCCAGAACGGCATCGGAGATCTGGTCGCAGACCTTGTCGGGATGCCCCTCGGTAACGGATTCGGAGGTAAAAATACGGTTTGCCATGTTTTTCGTTCCTTTCTTTTTTTGTAGTTAATGTGTGCAAAACGAGAAAAAGCACGCCTGGCGGCGTGCTTGGAGAGCTTGCTTTCCTCATCTTGCGCTGACCGCCGGATTTGGCACCTTGCCTGAGGCAGGTTGCCGTGGCTTCATCGGGCCGTTCCCTCCGCCACTCTTGATAAGGTATTTACTTGTTGTACCTTGCGGCACGGTCGTATTATACGGCGTTTTCCGCAGGTTGTCAACAGGCGGGGGAAATTTTTTCTCCAAGATCATCTGATTTTTTGCCCAGACCGCATAGCCGGGAAATCTGCGGGATCTTTTCCCCTATGTCATTGCGCTCCCTTCCCCATATGATCCAGGACCGAGGCCAGAATCGTCAGCGCCAGCCGGTTCTGATGCGCCTGGGTATTCAGAAGCGCCGTCTCCTCCCCGTTGGACAGAAAGCCGCATTCCACTAAGATCGCGGGAACCTGCGCCGATTTCAGCAGGTATACGCTGCTGCCCGCCGCCTTGACCTCCTTATTCCGGTCATTGATGGCTGTGTTCAGCGCCGCCTGAACCGCCTCGGCCAGCGTCCGGCTGCCCTCGGTCTCCGCGTAGAACACCTGCGCCCCGCGGACGCTGGGCACCTGAGGCAGGCTATTCTGGTGAAGGCTCACCAGAATGCCGCCGGAAACGCTGTTGATGTGTTCCGCCCGATTTTTGAGATCGGAGTTTTTCCGCTGGCGGACAGCGGCAGAAGCATCGCTCTCCGTGGAAACATCCTCCCGCCGGGTCATATCGGTCTCTACCCCCAAAAATCGGGCCATTTCCTCCATCCGCAGCGCCACTTCCAGGTTGATCCGGGACTCCGTTGTACCGTCAGACGACACAGCCCCCGGGTCAAAGCCGCCATGCCCCGGATCGATCACCAATACGAAGCCGCCCTCCTGCGCCAGTTCCAGATTTTTGGATGCGTTGACGGCGCTCCCCTGCCAAAGGATAGCGGCAAAAATTGCAAAAAGAGCCAAAATCGTCACAATATACAGCGCTGTCCATTTTTTGAATGTAATAAACATGTGATCCCCCCCTTTTACTGTATTCCCGCCGGAGGAAAACTATGCCGGCAACGCACCTCTTTTCCGCAGCAGCATAGGATGTCACGAGGGCGCTCTATGTCCTCGACTATACCTAAAGGAGGAATTTTCCCTTGGAGAATCCTAATCCTAACCCTTCTGCCTGCGGCGTCATGGACGGCAGCCTGCCCGGGAAGTGCGCCAGTATGGCATTTCCCTATATCCCCGTGCAGAACAGTAACGCCGAACGGTATGACCAAAGCCAGGCTCTGGCCGCCGGCACGCTGTTCCCCGGCCTGAATCTGCCCTTTTTCAAAGCGGTCAAGAGCAAGATGAACTGCCCCAATGATGCGCTGTGCGAGCTGATGGCCCTTGGCTTTACCATCACGGAGCTGGGCCTCTATCTGGATACCCACCAGAACGACAAGGAGGCGCTGGCCTTATACGTAGACTATGTCAATCTGGCCAGAGAGGGGCGCAAGCGCTACGAGGCCGCCTATGGTCCTTTGCAGCAGACTGCCGTGACCGCGGCCGGATACACCTGGCTCAACGATCCCTGGCCCTGGGACCCCATGGATGGAGGTAAGCAGTAATGTTTGTATATGAGAAGCGGCTGGAATATCCCATCAAGATCAAGAACCCCAATCCCAAGCTGGCTGCGGTGATCATCAGTCAGTATGGCGGGCCGGACGGCGAGTTGGGCGCATCTCTGCGCTATCTGAGCCAGCGGTTCTCCATGCCCTATCCCGAGCTGAAGGGACTGCTGACGGACATTGGTACGGAAGAGCTGGGGCATTTGGAAATGGTCGGCACCATCGTCCATCAGCTGACCCGGAATCTTACAGATGAACAGATCAAAACCGGCGGTTTTGATACCTACTTTGTGGACCGCACCACCGGCGTCTACCCCACCGCCGCTTCCGGGTTCCCGTACAGCGCCGCCAGTATGGCCTGCAAGGGCGATTTGATTGCTGACCTGACGGAAGACCTGGCAGCAGAACAGAAAGCCCGTGTTACCTATGACAACATTCTTCGTCTCAGCGATGATCCGGATGTGAACGATGTCATCAGATTCCTGCGTCAGCGGGAAATCGTACACTTTCAGAGATTCGGCGAGGGCCTGCGTCTGGCAAAGGACCGTATGGCAGAAAAGAACAACATCTATTTTACTAACCCCTCTTTTGATCACTGACCCGGTCAAAAAGCACCCGCTCTTTTTGCAAGAGCGGGTGCTTAACCTGCTGTAGTGCAGGTTCCCAGTTTTTTAGAATGCCTTCTGTATTGGCAGTATAGTGAACAAACGCATCAGATATGCAGGCACGCCGTATATGCAGACCAGATGCATCCCATCAGGTTGGAGGGTCTGTTCGCATCTCCCAGCAAATGTACATTGTCTGCCTGGATCGCATTGTACAGGTCTTGATTGGACGCATAGCCTACGGATACGATCACGGTGTCAGCCTCCACAGCCTTTACATCCCTGTGGATTCCCTGCAAGCTCTGGTTGAAGGCCCTGCCTCTGATATTGGGCTCGTTATATGTGGTGATCTCAATATAGGCTTTTCCGTCTTCATATTTCAGAACCTTGGCGTTTTTGAGAATATCGACCTTATAGTAGTCCATCAGCTCCAACAGGCAGTTATAATTCGCTGCGGACAAGCCTTCCACATTCAGAATGGTC
>CAMWTG010000182.1 GCA_947177115.1 uncultured Clostridia bacterium | reverse complement strand
GCATACGACCTCATGCCTAGTCTCGTGGGCTCGGAGCTGGGTATAAGAGACAGTTTTGCAGGCTCTGGAGCGCCGCCCGGGCGGCGATCCAGAGCCTGCAAAATGGGGAAATTCTGCTTTTGGATAACGTCCGCTTTGTGGCGGAGGAGCAGACCCTCTTCGAGATGAAGCTCCGCCTGACCCATGAGCAGCAGGCAAAAACCCTTCTGGTGGAGAAGCTGGCCCCCTTGGCGGATTTGTACGTCTGCGATGCTTTTGCCGCCGCCCACCGGGATCAGCCCAGCCTCTGCGGCTTCGAGCAGGTCCTGCCCTCCTATATGGGGCGGCTGTTTGAGAAGGAATTCTGCACCGTCTCTCAGGTCATGGAGGAGCCGGTGAGGCCCTGCGTGTTCGTATTGGGCGGGGCGAAGATCTCTGATGCCTTCCTGATGATGAAAACCGTTCTGGAACGGGGCGTGGCGGACCAAATTCTCACCGGCGGACTGGTGGGGAACATCTTCCTCACCGCGCTGGGGAAGGAGATCGGACAGGGCAGCGTGGATTTCATCATGAAGTCCAATTACGGCGAGTACATTGAAAAGGCAAAAGAGCTTTACGCCCAGTATGGCGAAAAGATCACCCTGCCGGTAGATTTGGCATGGGTGGCGGGCGGTGAGCGTCAGGAGGCGGCTCTGGGCAGTGTCCCGGCGGACATTGCCGCTGTGGATGTCGGCGGCGAGACTGCCAAGCTCTACCAGGAGGCAATTTTGAACGCGAAAACTGTGTTCGTCAACGGCCCCATGGGCGTCTTTGAGCAGGCCCCCAGCGAGGCAGGGACCAAGGCCGTCTGGCAGGCTCTGGCGGACACGGAGGCCCACACGGTCCTGGGCGGCGGCGACAGCATCACCGCTACCGAGAAGTACGGTCTGACGGACAAGATGGGGTATATCTGCACCGGCGGCGGGGCCTTGATCCGGTTCCTGACCGGCGAGGAGCTGCCGGTGGTGAAGGCGCTCCGGCATGGAGCGGGCCTGTGTAAGAATTGAGAGGTGACGGTATATGGAAACGGCAAAGAAGAAGGAATTGCAGGCGCTGGCCGTCAAGATTCGTATGGCGGCGCTGGAGGCCATTCACTCCCTGGGTTCCGGCCACCTGGGCGGCGCAATGAGCATCTGCGATGTATTGGCGGTGCTGTACGGCGGGGAGATGAAGATCGATGTGAATGATCCCAAATGGCCGGAGCGGGATAAGCTGGTCTGCTCCAAGGGCCACGCCGGTCCGGCGGTATACGGCACCCTGGCGGTGAAGGGCTTCTTCCCTTATGAGGAGCTGAAGACCCTGAACCGTCCCGGCACCCGGCTGCCCAGCCACTGCGACCGGAACAAGACTCCCGGTGTGGACATGACCACCGGGTCCCTGGGGCAGGGCACTTCTCTGGCCTGCGGAATGGCTTTGGGCGACAAGCTGAAGGGCCGGGATTCCCGGGTGTTCCTTATCGTGGGTGACGGCGAGAGCAACGAGGGGCAGGTCTGGGAGGCCATGGCCTTTGCCAGCGCCAAGAAGCTGGATAATCTGGTGGTCCTGCTGGACTGGAACAAGCGGCAGCTGGACGGCTGGACCGAGGACATCTATCCCATGGGGGATTATGTTGCGAAATTCGAGGCGTTCGGGTTCGACACCGTGAAAGTAAGCGGCAATGACGTGGAGGCGCTGGCCCAGGCGCTGGAGCGCACCCGTCAGGGCGGCGGCAAGCCCTATGCCATTATCATGGACACCCAGAAGGGCGCGGGCATCCAGGATGTCATCGACACGGATGCCAACCACAGCATGACCGTCAGCGATGAACAGTTTGAGAGATGGACCGCCCAGCTGAAAGCCCAGCTGGCAGAACTGGAGGGCTGAGAGATGATGAAGGTTGTTTATACAGGCGAAATGGACCCCCGCCTGTGCAAGAACGTGCTGGGGGAGACCATCCCCGCCCTGGCGGAGCGGGACCCGGACGTCATCTATCTGGACGCGGACCTCATGAGCTGCATCGGCACCGCCAAGTGGGCCAAGGCCAACCCGGACCGGGCCGTCAACTGCGGCATCGCCGAGGCAAATATGGTGGGCGTGGCCTGCGGCCTGGCTTCCGCCGGGTTCAAGCCCATTGTCCACACCTTTGGGCCCTTCGCCTCCCGCCGGTGCTATGACCAGGCGTTCCTCAGCGGCGGCTACGCCAAGAATGACATCACCATCATCGGCACCGACCCCGGCGTTACCGCAACCATGAACGGCGGCACCCATATGCCCTTTGAGGACGTGGCGCTGTACCGGGCCCTGCCGGGTTCTACGATCATTGACGTTACCGACCCCACTATGCTGGTCAGCGTCCTTGGCCAGTGCGTGGACCGGCCCGGCGTGAAGTTCATCCGGGTGGGCCGGAAGCAGTACGCCAAGGTCTATGAGGAGGGCAGCGAGCTGCCCATCGGCAAGGCTGTGACCCTCCGGGAGGGGAGCGATGTCGCCATTTTTGCCGCCGGCATCATGGTCCACGAGGCCATGCAGGCCGCCAGGACGCTGGAGGCCGAGGGCGTCAGCGCGGCGGTGATCGACATGTTTACCATCAAGCCTCTGGACGAGGAGGCGGTGGAGGCCTGGGCGAAGAAGTGCGGCGCAGTAGTGGTTGCTGAGAACCACAACAAGTATGGCGGCCTGTGGTCCGCCGTGTCCGAGGTGCTGGCACAGAAGTGCCCGGTCCCCGCAGGATATGTGGCTGTGGAGGACGAGTTCGGCGAAGTGGGCCCCCAGGGCTATCTCCAGGAGCGTTTCGGCCTCACCGCCGCCCACATCGCGGAGCAGGCCAAGGCCGTCCTGGCGAGGAAGTAAGATATGAAGCTGAGTTTCGGATTCGGCGCGGGGACTCAGGAGGCCGAGGTCCCGGAGAAAAACCTCCTGGGGGTGCTCCACGCCAACGAGGTGGAGCTGGGCCTTACCGGCGAGGCGGAGGTCCGGCGGGCGCTGGCTGAGCCCATCGGCTCCCCGCGCTTGGGGGAGATCGTGAAGCCCGGTGAGAAGATCGCCATTGTCACCAGCGACATCACCCGGCCCATGCCCACCTATAAGGTGATGCCCGCCCTGCTGGATGAGCTATACGCGGCGGGTGTACGGGCGGAAGACATTACGCTGGTGTTTGCCCTGGGCAGCCACCGGAAGCATACCGATGAGGAGCGGAAGAAGCTGGCCGGGGAGCGGGCATGGACGGAGATCGCCTGCGTGGACAGCGACCCCGCGGACTGCGTCCATATGGGCGTCACCGCCGCCGGAACGCCGGTGGACATCACCCGTGCTGTGGCGGAGGCGGACCGGCGGATCTGTCTGGGGAACATCGAGTACCACTACTTCGCCGGGTACTCCGGCGGGGCCAAGGCCATCATGCCCGGCGTATCCACCCGGGACGCCATCCAGTCCAACCACTCTATGATGGTCCGGCCCGAGGCCTGCGCCGGAGCGCTGGAGAGCAACCCCCTCCGCATGGACATCGAGGAGGCCGGGGCCGTCTGCGGCATCGACTTTATCCTCAACGTGGTGCTCAGCGAGCACAAGGAGATCATCCGGGCTGCGGCGGGGCATCCTGTGAAGGCCCATCGGGCCGGGTGTGCGTTTTTGGATACGCTGTATCTTAAGGAACTGCCCAGGGGAGCGGATATCGTTCTGGTGAGCCAGGGAGGCGCGCCCAAGGATTTGAACCTGTACCAAACCCAGAAGGCTCTGGACAACGCCCGCCACGCGGTAAATCCCGGCGGGGTGATCGTGCTCATCGGCTCCTGCAAGGAGGGACTGGGAGAGCGGGTATTCGAGGAGTGGATGACCGGGTCCGAGTCTCCCCAGGCCATGATCGAGCGTATTGGCCGGGACTTCCAGCTGGGGGGCCACAAGGCCGCCGCCATTGCCATGACGCTGGAGAAGGCGGACGTTTATCTGGTGAGCGACCTGGAACCGGATTTTGTCCGGTCCATCTTCCTTACGCCCCAGCCGTCTGTGCAGGAGGCGCTGGATCAAGCCTTTAAGAAGCTGGGACCTGATGCCACCGTGCTGGCGATGCCTTACGGCGGCTCCACACTGCCCAGGATCGTGAAACAATAAAAGGAGAAAACCATTATGGATTACGCGAAGGAATCCCTGCGGCTCCACGAGGAGTGGAAGGGGAAGATCGAAGTTATCACCACCGTACCGGTGGAGAGCAAGGAGGACCTCAGCCTGGCCTACACCCCCGGCGTGGCCCAGCCCTGCCTGGAAATCCAGAAGGATATCAATAAGAGCTATGAGCTGACCCGGCGGCACAACCTCTGCGCCGTGATTACCGATGGTTCCGCCGTGCTGGGGCTGGGGGACATCGGCCCCGAGGCCGGTATGCCCGTTATGGAGGGCAAGTGCGTGCTGTTCAAGGCCTTCGGCGGCGTGGACGCCTTCCCTCTGTGCGTGAAGACCCACGATGTTGACGAATTCGTCAACGCGGTGTATCTCATGTCCGGCAGCTTCGGCGGCATCAATCTGGAGGATATCGCCGCCCCCCGGTGCTTTGAGATCGAGCGGAAGCTGAAGGAAAAGTGCGACATTCCCATCTTCCACGATGACCAGCACGGCACCGCTGTTATCACGCTGGCGGGGCTGACCAACGCCCTGAAGGTAGTGGGGAAGAAGAAAGAAGATGTGAAGATCGTCACCTCCGGCGCGGGCGCAGCGGCGGTGTCCATTGTTAAGCTGCTCCTCTCCGCCGGGTACAGGCATGTGACCATGTGCGACCGGAAGGGCGCTATCTACGCGGGCCGGGACGGCCTGAACTGGATCAAGGAGGAGATGGCGGAGGTCACCAATCTGGAGAAGAAGGCCGGGACGCTGGCCGACATGCTGGCGGGCGCGGATGTGTTTATCGGTGTTTCCGCTCCCGGTACCGTGACCACGGAGATGGTCAAGTCCATGAACAAGGACCCCATCATCTTCGCCTGCGCCAACCCCACCCCGGAGATCTTCCCGGAGGACGCCAAGGCAGGCGGCGCAGCGGTGATCGCCACGGGCCGCAGCGACTTCCCCAACCAGATCAACAACGTGCTGGCCTTCCCGGGCATCTTCCGGGGGACCTTCGATGTGCGGGCCAGCGATATCAACGAGGAGATGAAGATGGCCGCCGCCCATGCGCTGGCGGAGCTGATCTCCGATGAGGAGCTGAGCGCGGACTATATTATTCCCAAGGCTTTCGACAAGCGGGTAGGCCCGATGGTAGCCAAGGCGGTGGCCGAGGCGGCGCGGAACTCCGGCGTGGCCCGGATTTAAGGGAGGATTTGGATATGTTTGACACCAAAACTGTCAAGCTGGGCATTGCGCCCATCGGCTGGTGCAACGATGACATGCCGGAGCTGGGCGCGGAGAACACCTTCAAGCAGACCGTCAGCGAGATGGCTCTGGCGGGATTTACCGGATGTGAGATCGGCAACAAGTACCCCAGCGACCCGGCGGAGCTGAAAGCCCAGCTGGACCTGCGGGGGATGCGGATCGCCAGCCGGTGGTTCTCCTCCTTTTTGATTACCAAGCCCTATGAGGAAGTGGAGGCGGAGTTTGTCAGGGAGCTGGATTTCCTGGCCGCCGTGGGCGCGGACCGGATCAATGTCAGCGAGCAGAGCTATTCCATTCAGGGGCAGACGGACACGCCGGTGCTCACCGGGAATCACAAGCATGTGATGGATGAGCGGGAGTGGGGCCTGCTGTGCGAGGGGCTTAACAGGCTGGGCAAGACGGCTGCGGACCGGGGCTTCAAGCGGTGCTTCCACCACCACATGGGAACCGTGGTCCATACGGCTGAGGAGACGGACCGGATGATGGCGAACTCCGATCCCC
>CAMWTG010000181.1 GCA_947177115.1 uncultured Clostridia bacterium | reverse complement strand
ATGCCCTTCAGGGGCAGGTAGTAGTTCATCATGGAGAACATGCCCTTCTTCATCTCGCCGCCGTACCAGGTGTTGATGATGACCTGCTCGCGGGAGGAGATGTTGAAGATGGCGGCGGTCTCGGAGTTCAGGCCCAGCTCCTTGTAGTTGGTCAGCTTGGCCTTGGAGGCGTTGTAGGAGATGAAGTCGGGCTTGAAGTTCTTCAGCTCCTCCTCGGTGGGGGCGATGAACATGTTCTTGACGAAGTGGGCCTGCCATGCCACCTCCATGATGAAGCGGATGGCCATGCGGGTGTCCGCGTTGGTGCCGCAGAACACGTCCATGACATAGAGCTTCTTATTGGACAGCTCCTTGATGGCCAGATCCTTGCAGGCATTCCATGCCTCCTGGGAGGCAGGCTTGTTGTCGTTGGCAAACTCATCGGAGGTCCACCAGACGGTGTCCTTGGAGTTCTCGTCCATAACGATGAACTTGTCCTTGGGGGAGCGGCCCGTGTAGATACCGGTCATGACGTTGACCGCGCCCAGCTCGGTCATCTGACCCTTTTCGTAGCCCTCCAGGGTGGGGTCCATTTCCGCCTCGAAGAGCTGCTCGTAGGTGGGATTGTATACGACCTCCTTAATACCGGTAATGCCGTACTGTTCCAATCCGTAAGTTTCCATAGATATGTTCCTCCTTATGGAAAAGTGGGTATTTATTTTGGACTGTCTTTATTTTACCCTTTTTTTGCCGGAAAGGCAAGAGAGAAGCGCACACAAATCAGTGAAATGGGCAAAACCCTCAAACCAAGCCCGAGAAAGGCTGTTGCAATTGGGCAAATTGAAGAACAGCCGCCCGCTCTTCCGGAATATTTTCAGGAAACTCATAACTTTAAGGCCGCCTTCTGCCTGGATGGTCCAAAAGCAGAGAACAGGCTGCAAAGGAATATCTCCTCCACAGCCTGTCTATTTTATGACACGTTGTAGGCGCAGACATCGTCCGCCCGCGCGATCACACGGCGGGTGCCGGCAAAGCGGACGGGTAATACTTGCCCCTACAGACCGCTGACAGGAATTTTGAAGATTGCTATAAATGATTGCACGGCAACTTTGAGACAGATAGTATCCACGGACTATCACCCGGGCGCAGCATCATTGCAGCGCTTCGCCGGTTTCATCTTCATACTCCTGCCGCGTGATCTCCCCTTTATAGTACATCTGCTTCAGCTCGGCATCCGTGTACACAGACAGATCCTCTGTTCCATACTGCGTCTCTTCCAATGCCGCAGCCCCGTCCTGCATCTGTTCCCGGGACTTGACGCTGGCGGCTTTGCCCTCCGCACTGATCTCTACAGTGTCCGTCTGCGGCGCAGCGGACCGCTTTTGTGCGGCGGACTGTTCCGCTCCCTGCTGCCGGCCGACCTCGGTAACGGCGATCCCGTCCTGCCCCATGTTGACCCGATCCAAGCTGGCGGACACAGCGCTTTGCTGCGTCTTGCCAACCTCAACCGGGACACTCTTTTGCTCCTGCTTTTCCTCACTGGAGGATCTTGTAGTTTGAGAGATGCTGTTTAAGTAGCTTGCCGCGCTGATCGTCATGCTCATAGTAGTTCCTTCCTTTCTGAAATTGACTATTGACGATAAACTATATATAAACGCAGGAGCATCAGCCCGTCTGCGGGATCACAGCGGTAAACGTAATGGTTCCGTCCGCGTAGTGGTTTGAAATACGGCCTTTATGGCGGGTCACAATGGCCTTTGCGGTAGACAGGCCGATCCCATAGCCGCCGGTGGACCGGGCGCGGGAGGAATCCGCCCGGTAGAAACGATCAAAGTACCGGGAAAGCTGCGCCGTATCCACTCCCGCGCAGGGATTGGACACAGAAACACAGATATGCCGTCCCCGCAGGGATACGGACAGATGGATCGTGCCTCCCGGATCGCAATATTTGACGGCATTGTCCAGCAGAATCGAGAACAAACGGAAGAAATTGTCCTGAACGCCCCTCGTGCTGATCCCGCTGGTAATTTCCGCAGTCAGCGCCTTTCCGTCCGCTTCAGCCAACGGCTGGAATGCGTCCGCATTGGCCTGGGCAATTTCACTGACAGAAAAACAGACGACCGCATCCTCTTTGACGGTTTCTTCCGTGCGGGCCAGCTCTACCAGATTCCCGATAAGCTTATCCAGCCGGACGATCTGGGACTGCGCACTCTCCAGCCACTTATCCTTCCCGTAGGTATCCTCCATCAGCCCCATGTCCGCCGACAGAATAGCCAGCGGCGTCTTCAGCTCGTGGGAGGCATCGGTAACAAACTGCCGCTGCCGCTCAAGATTGTCCACAAAAGGCCGGATCGCCCGTTTGGACAAAAACAGCAGCAGGATGAACACAATCAGGACGCAGGCCAGGAATATGGAAACTGTGATGCGCAGCATATTATTGACCGACTGGAGCTGGAGGAAACAGTTCACTACAACAACGGCGCTCCCCCCTTCCTTGTTGGAAAATATACCGAAGCGATAGTGATCCACATATCCGCGCTCTGTCCCGGCATCTATGATCCGGCTAATGGTATCCACCACTGTCTGGCGGTCCAGCGCGGCTATGTGCTCCAGGTTTACGGATTTGATCTCCTTTTGCTCCGTAAGCTGCACAATGAAATATCTCGTTTCAAACGCCGTCTCCGGCGTGATCTGAAAGTTGAAATCAGAGGGGTCGAAATGGGAGCCCGGCGAAAGGAAGGTCCCACCGTTCTGGTAAAGAATGGAGATGGCCTTGTCTACCCGGTTGGCGGTAACATAATAATTGCCGATGCCGATGGCCGTACAGAGGACGGCCATCGTCCCAATCAGGGAAACCATCGCAATGATGATAAACTTCCGGCGCAGCGAGCGGATCATGGCATCTCCTCCAGCAAATAGCCCTGCCCACGGCGGGCGGCAATGCGGACATTGGCGCCCACCGCCTCCAGCTTGCGCCGCAGATAGGAAATGTAGGCCCAGACTACATTGATCTCCGCATCGCTGTCATAGCCCCAGATGTGTTCCATGAACTGCTCTGTGGAAATAAGCCGTCCCGTCTGCCGCATCAGCAGCTCCAGCATCTGAAACTCTTTATTGCCCAGCCGGACGCAGGCGGATCCGCACTTCAGTTCAAAGGTGGAGCAGTCCAGCGTTGTATTGCCCGCGGCAAGGACTTTCGGCGTGTACTCCCCGCCCCTGCGGGTCAGCGCACGCACCCTGGCTGCAAATTCCCGGTTGTCGAAGGGCTTGGGCAGATAGTCATCCGCTCCGCTGTCCAGCCCGGCAACGCGGTCCTCCACCTGGCTCCTGGCTGTCAGCAGCAGCACCGGCGTGGCAACATTTTTAGCCCGCAGAGCTTGCAGGACCTGGATGCCGTCCAGTTTGGGCATCATAATATCCAGGATCAGGCAGTCGTAATTTTCCGCCAGCCCATAGTCCAGCGCGTCCCGGCCATTATAAACCACATCCACCGAGTAATGCTCCCGTTTCAACAGCGCCTCCAGCACCATGGTCATTTCCGGCTCATCATCAGCTACTAAGATTCGCATAGCGTTTCCTCCTCCCCAGACGCTTCGATCAGGTCCCGAATGGTCTGCAGGGACAGATCGGTAGAGGCGATCTCATCCGCGCAGCGCTTCAACTCCTGAACGATCAGCGCCTGATCTGCAATGTCCTGTTTATATTTCAGCTGGTGCTCAATGCTGGCCCAGCAGTCCATAGCGATGGTGCGGAGCTGGACCTCCAGCCAGACCGGCTGCTCCGGCGCGGTTTCCAGAAAGCGCAGGGGCAAGGAGAGAATCATATGGTAGCTGCGGTATCCGTTAGGCTTCGGATTGCGGATATAGTCCTTCTCCCTCAGGATCCGGATGCCCGGAATCTGTCGGATCAGGTCAACCGTCTGGTCAATATTCTGCACAAAGGGACAGACCAGACGCACCCCCGCGGCATCCCACACATCCCGGAGGGCGCTATCCGCCGTGACCGGGAGGTTTTGCCGCTTCAGCTTTGCCTTCATGCTCCCGGCGCTCTTAATGCGGGTCTGAAAAGAAACGATAGGGTCCCGCTGCCCCCGGCTGATCTGATAGCGGCGGACCATATGGAGGCAGGAGAGAAATTCCTCAATCACACCTTCCAAAAGGATCAGCCGGTCTCCATAAAATTCGCATTCTGCACTGGTGATCCCAAGCGGAAAATTTTCCATGTCAAACTCCCTTCTGGGGCAGATCCGTATAGGACGGGCCGGTATTGACTAGCCAGAGGGTACACTGTAAGACGCCCTCTTCCGTCAGGATAAAAATCAGCGCCACTTCATTCGTGTCACTTCTGACTGTGATATGCCCCACACCGTCCTCACCGGTTGAGGCGTCTATTACAGCTCCTTCGGAAAAGGAAAGCTTCATTGCGCCCTGTACGTTCTGCTGCCGGTCGAATAAAGTCAGCAGCAGTTCTCCATTCCTCGGCAAGCCGGAGATGCCGACTGTCCCATCGCTGTTCAGCTGGCAGCTATCGCTTTTCGTTTCTGTGGAAAAATGGGCGGCGCCGCCATAAAGCGCGTCTCCGCTTTCTGTTTGAAACAGCGCCGCAATGGAAAGTCCACCTTCATCCGTTTTCCCGGAAGACGCAGCTCCCATGCCGGCACAGCCGGACAGAAGAAACAGTGCCAGCAGCGCGGCCATCATTTTATGAATACACATCACAGGTCCCTCCTTCCGGCTGGCTTCCATGATCGAAACACTGCCATCAGTATAAATGCCGAACCCAAAAACAACTTAAAAGAAATGACTGGCGGTCAAATTTTTTTAATGGCACGATCTGCCACCGCCATCATCCTCCGCGATGTCCACAGATACAGCGCACCGACAAGGGCGGTAGAGAGCAGATCGGCCACCGGCTGCGCCCAGGCAAGGCCGTTCGCCTGCAATATGGCCTGCAGGATGAACAGGGCGGGGATATAGATCATTCCCTGGCGGCTGAGGTTGACGGCAAGGGCCTGAACCGCCGCCCCCATTGCCTGCAAAGCATTGGTCAGCACATAAAACACGCCGAACAGGAAACTGGTGGTCAGAAGGATATTGGTGAAGGTGAGCGCATAGTCAAAAGCAGCCGGTTCCGATAAAAACATGCGGATGATGGAATCCCGGAGCAGGTAGCACAAGCCCGTCATAGCCGCGCTGAGTCCAAGGGAAAAGAAAATGGAGAAACCCATAATCTTTTTAAAACGATCCCACAGCCCCGCTCCTACGCAATAACCCAGCAGCGGCTGAACGCCCTGCCCAAAGCCGATGCAGATCATGCCGGTCATCATCGTCACCTTCATCGCAACTCCCATCCCCGCCAGGGCCATGTCCCCATAGCCTGCCATCCGCGCGTTAACAATGATCTGAGACACGCTCATCAGCAGAGAGCCCAAGGAGGCCGGGACGCCAATAGCCAGCACGCCGGTGCAGATGCGGTCTTTCAGGGAAAAATCCCTGATACGGATGCTGAGCGTGGATCTGCCCCGCAGAAAATAAAGAATATAGTAACCCGCGCCCGCCATATTGCCAATAACAGTGGCGATCGCCGCGCCAGCAATGCCCCAGTCGAATGCAAGGATCATAACGGGGTCCAGCACAACATTGAGGAGGTTTCCCAAAATCTGCCCCATCATGGCCCTGTTGGGCTGCCCCTCCGCACGGAGAATGTTGGAATAGCAGTTGGAAAGCAGGACAAAAGGTCCGCCCAGGGCAACCACCGTCAAATAGATTTTTGCCGGTTCCCAGGTGTCCGCGCTGGCTCCGATCACAGCCAGAATTTGCTCCATGAAAAGCAGGAACGCGGCAGACATGACGATCCCCGCCGCCACGCAGCTCCCCAT
>CAMWTG010000180.1 GCA_947177115.1 uncultured Clostridia bacterium | reverse complement strand
CGCCACATTTTAATCGCCGAACTTTACCGATTTTCGAGTGTGTCGACTATATAAGACAGGATTCCCCATGCCGCCTGCGCAGGCCGGAAAGGGGCCTCCGGCGGAATGCATCTCTCCGCCGGGGACCCCTCTCCGTATCGCTTTTACGCCCGCGCCCGACCCATCAGCTGTCTCTCCGGCGGGGACAGGCAGGATCACAGAGCGTAGCGGATGCTGTTCATAATGCTGATGCCAATGATCACCGCCATGAGGGCGATAAACAGCTTGTCTACCGCCTGGTCGTCCATCCGCTTGTTGAGGCTTCTGCCAATCATGCCGCCGCCAATTCCCCCCGCGGCCATCAGGGCCAGCGTCAGAGGCTGAAAGGCCGGTACGGAGCCGGCGATAATATTGGACAGCAGATTTGCCAGCTGACTGAAAAGGATGATATACAGGCTGTTGGCCGCGGCGGTCTTGGTCTCCATGCTGAAAAAGAAATACAGCACCACCAGATTGATCGGTCCGCCCCCTATGCCCAGAAAACTGGACATGCACCCCAGGACCAGACCGATCATCAGGCAGGCCGCCTTGTTTTGTATCCGATGGGTGGGAATGCGGGCCTTGCAGATGGTATAGGCCAGGGTGCCGGCAGTGACCACGGCCAAACAGGCCGCCTGGACGGAGCCCACGGCATTGGGATCGGCGAACATGTCCCGCACCGCGGTAAACAGCCGGCTGCCCAGCAGGCCGCCCGCCGCCGCGCCAATGGCCAGCGGCGTCCCAATGGAAAAGCTCACCCGCTTCTCGCCCGCCAGCATGGCCCGGCCCACGCTGTAGCAGCTCATGGACAGCACCGTGCAGCCGGACAGAAAGCTGATGGCGGCGACCGATTCCAGATGGAACAGATCCAGCACCGGCTTGATGATCACGCCGCCGCCGATGCCGCAGATGGCGCCTACTGCGCTGGCGCAGAGACTTACCAGGAAAAATGCCAACATGATGCGCCGCCTCCCTTACAACTCAATATAGGTCTCCAGATCCTTGCAGATGGCCATGGCGGCTGCGCCCATGGCGCCGCTGCACGCCTCCGGCTCCACAAAGATAAACTCCGTGCCGGAGCGGATGACCCCGCACAGATTTGCCCGCACCACCGTCAGCAGATGGTCCCGGTTTTCCTGGCGGCAGAACAGCTTGCCCTCGATCAGCATTTTGTCGGGGCAGGCGAAATTGTTGATATTGGCCACCGCCACCCCCAGGATGTATACCGCCCGCTCCACGACTTCCGCCACGTCCCTGTCTCCCTGGTCCAGGGCGGTCAAAACATGTTCCATAGCGGGACCCTCCGTCCCGCACAGTTCCCGCAGGCGAGGGGCGCGGCCTCCGTCCAGCAGGGCGGCGCAGCGGTCCAGCACCGCCCGGTCGCTGGCATAAGCCTCCAGGCAGCCCTGATTGCCGCAGCTGCACCGCAGCCCCCCCGGTACCATGACCATATGCCCCACCTCTCCCGCTCCCACCAGGGAGCCGAAGGCGGTGGCGGTATTCAGTACCAGCGGGCAGGCGATGCCCTGATTGATGAAGAGGTAGGCAAAGGTCTGGGCATCCCCCAGGACCTCCCGCTGAAACAGCTGGGCCCCATAGGCCCGGGCGCAGGCGTTGTTTTCCACGCTGATGGGCCCCTCATAGCCGGTAAGTCTGGCAATGTCTCCCCGGAGATCTTTGTTCCGCCAGTTATCACTGGGCCTTACCTCCAGGATGCCCCTCTCATGGTCCACCAGGCCCGGCGCACAGACGCCGATCCCGGCGATCTGCTCCAGCGTCAAGCAGCAGGTGTCCAGCGCCTGGCTGATCAGCCGGCAGGACAGGCGGATATTCCGGTCGTAATCCGGGCACGCTTCCCGGTCCTCGCAGGTATACAGCGCCCGGCCCCGGTAGTCCAGGAGGCAGGCGGTCCGCCGCGCACCCTGGAGTTCAACGCCGATGAAGCGGCGGGACTCGGGAACGATGTCCACGGGGTGGGCTTTCCGGCCAATGGACCGGCCGTCCGACCGGTCGGAACCGGTCTCCCGCACAATGCCCCGAGCCATCATGCTGTTGACGTTGGTGGTGATGGTGGGCAGAGTCAGCTCCAGCAGCCGGGCAATTTCCGAGCGCCTGATGGGGCCCAGATGATAGATGGTTTTCAGGATGGCGGCCTGATTGGCCGCCTTCACGCGGGTCAGATTTGCTCCCTGCTCCAATTGCACAATGCCGCCCTCCTTTCTCCGCCGCCTGCGGCGGTCTTTACAGCGCCCTGGCGGTGCCGCGTCCCTGGAACGGGACACGGGTTCTCAGCGCACTGCCCGTCCCTTTAAGAATACCTGCTCAACCTGGCAGTTTTCATCCAGTATGGTCAGATCCGCGTCCTTGCCATCGGCGATCGAGCCCTTCCGGTCAAATACCCCGATCAGCTTCGCCGGGTTCTCCGTCAGCAGGGGCAGGATCTCCTCCAAAGACTTATCGGTAAAGGCAAGCAGATTCTTAAGAGCGGTATTCTGGGTCAGGGTGCTGCCCGCACGGGTGCCATCGGAGGCCAGCTTGGCATCGCCGTCTTCCACCACTACCTCATTGACCCCCAGATGGTACTTCCCGTCCGGCAGGCCCGCCGCCATAATGGAATCTGTGATGGCTACCACCCGGTCCGGCCCCTTGACCTTCAGCAGCAGCCGCACAATGGCGGGATGCAGGTGCCGCCCATCGCAGATGGCTTCGCAGTACACATCGCTCTCAAGTACCGCGCCCAGAATGGCGGGCCTGTGCTGGTGGAGCAGCTGCATGGCGTTGAAGGTGTGGGTAGCCGCCCGGGCCCCGGCGGCAATGGCGGACATGGCCGCATCATAGTCCGCGCCGGAGTGGCCGATGGCGGTAACGATGCCCAGCTCTCCGGCGGCGGCAATGAGATCAATGGTCCCCTCCACCTCCGGGGAGATGGTGAGATACCGGATGCCGCCCTCCGCCAGCTCCTGGTAGGTGCGCAGCAGAGCGGCGTCCCCCTTCCGCAGTAGATGCTCCGGCATGGCTCCCTTATAGGCCGGGGCCAAGAAGGGACCCTCCAGATGAATGCCCAGCAGCTCCGCCCCGTTCCGCTCTTCTTCCCGCCAGGCCTTATACTGACCGATGCACCACCGGGTCTGTTCCTCCGTATCCGTCAGGACGGAGGCCAGCCAGGAGGTGGTGCCGTTCCCGGCGAAAAACTTTCCGATCTTCTCCAGATCGTTGGCGGACGCACCGTTGACATCCACGCCCACGGCCCCGTGGGTGTGGATGTCGATAAAGCCGGGGACCACCCTTTTCCCCATCGCGTCATAGACCTCGCCGGATACCGGCGTGTCCGGAGGCAGCAGGCGGAGCTTTCCCTCCTCCATGGCGACCGTCTTCTTCTGGAAACTGTGGTCAATATACACCTGACCATTTACAATGTAACGAGTGTTCATGGTATTCTCCCCTTATTCGGGCAAATTGGCAACGTATTCCGTGATGCGCAGCAGGGCGTCCGGGTGCTCCTGGAGCAGGGTCACCGGGAAATGAGCGGACACCTCGCCGTAAGCGGCATGGCGGGCCACCGCCCGGTGCCAGTCCCGGAAACAGCCCAGGCGGATCCTCCGGGCGCTATAGATCTCCTTCATACCGATAGTGACGCACCACCGGGGCATATCGTCCACGGCTCCATTGAGGTCGCCAATGGCATTGGCCGTCCGGGTCTCCCGGGAGATTTCCAGCACCCGGGTGGGCAGGGCCCGGAACTGGTCCGGCGTCAGCTCGTCCTGGGCCTCATTGAAGGCCACATGGCCGTTGATGCCGATGCCGCCGAAGCAGATGTCCACGCCTCCCAGCGCCTGAATGGTCCGCCACATGTTCTCCGGATCTTTAGGATCCGGAAAGATCCGCTGCTCCACCGGCATCACCAGCTCGGGCTTGATCTTCGTGTAGACCGTCCGGTCCATAAAGCCCCGGAAACTGAGGGGGTGGGACTTATCGATCCACTCCTTCTCATTGGTGAGATACTCGTCCATATTCAGGAACCAAACGTTTTTCAGACTGATGCTTTCCTTGTTGACAATGTCCACAAAATAGGGGTACTGGCCCACGGGTCCCACGGGACAGATGAAAACCGTCTTTTCCCCCAGCTCGTTCTTCCGCTTGATCTCATCGGCCATCTCCCGGGCCATAGTCTGAAATACGGCGGCGTTGTCCGCCATGACGGTAATGGGCAGCCTGGGCGCGGCCAGCAGCTGCTCCTTGGTGTAGTAATAGTATTCGTAACGCATTGTTTTCCCTCTTTCACGCTTCCGGGCTGCGGAAGCCCGTATAGTTTGCCGTGACCTCCACTACCCGGTATACGTCCAGGTAGGGCTGATAGTCCGGCTCGTTTTCGCACATCAGATCGCCCAGAGACTCCCAGGCTGTCAGACTTTCCCGCCGCTTTCCTCCGGCCAGCAGCTCCAGCGCCCTGGCAAGGCACAGGACATATTTCCGGTGATAGGCCAGCAGCTGCCAGTACAGCCCGTCCTCCCGGTGGCCGTCCAGGATGGACCCAAAATCCCGGCAGAGAGCCTGGGCCTCCTCCATCCGGCGGGCAATGTCCGGATTGACCCGGTCCCCCTTGCCATTGAGGTAGTCGCAGCTGCTCAGGCGGGACAGCTCCGAAAGATAGTCCCGGACCTGTTCCCAGTCCTTGCCGTAGGCGGCCTGGAAATATTCCGCAAGCAGCGCCTCCGTGTCCGCGCTTTCATCAAACAGGGTGTACCCCATTACGTAGTTGGGCAAGGCGTTGGGCAGGGAGGCCCGCAGCTCCTGGCAGCTGATATAGCCGTCCAGGCCCATACGCCGCAGCTTTTTGATGTCGTTGCCAATGACCCGAGAGATGTGGACATAACCCATATCTCCATAGTGGGCCCGGCCCAGGGGATAGTCGTACACGAAGCTGTCCCCGTTGAAGATCCGCTGCCATCCCCGGAGGAACGCCAGATTCTCTTCCAGATCCGTGGGCAGGGTGATCCGGTTGCGGACATACTCCGGCATGGGCTTTTCCGGGCCGTCCAGCGCGTAGGACGCCTCGAAGGTCCGGCTGATAGGGGCGAACATGAGCACAAACCGGTCGGGATTTTTCAGCCGTTCCTTCACTGGGGGCCACAGCAGCTCCTGATACAGCAGGAATACGATCCGGGTCCCCAGTCCCGCTGCTGTCAGGCGGCGGTCGATCTCGTTGAGGACGGCGGCATACTGGTCGGACAAGGTTGTCTTTTGACAATTATCACACGCACACACATTATTAAACGTGTCCGCCAGCCATACATGAATATAATCCACGCCGGGGTTCTTCCGGGCGTAGTCCTCCACCAGGGAGGCCAGGGCGTCCGCCCCGCGGGGATTGGAAAAGCACAGGTTGGTGTTGGCGGGTACCCCCTGCCACAGCGCCCGCACGCCATCGATCTCCGCCGCCATTTCCCGCCGGTCCTCCGCAAGAGGCGCCGGGTCTGCATCCCAGGACAGGGCCTCGCAGCCAAGGACCTCTCCGGTCCAGCCGTGGCCGGCCTTGTGCAGCAGCAGCCCCCGGCGCTTGATCTCCCGTTCAAAAAGGGCCATGTCCTGTTCCGCGTCCGAAGGGGTGTAGGGCTCCGGCTGGCGCAGTGGATTCCGCTCATGGTGGTACCAGCGCTTCAAAAAGGCGTAAGGATTTTTAAATTGCAGGAAAAAGCTGTTATAACCCGCCTTGGGCAGCCAGTCGATGAAATCCAGCACGTTCTCCCGGCTGTCGGCTCCCTCGATGCATACCCCCCGGTGGCGGAAGGAGGCCCGCTTTTCGTAATCCGCAGCCAGTTTTTTCCGTCCAACGGCAGGTACGATCTCACAC
>CAMWTG010000179.1 GCA_947177115.1 uncultured Clostridia bacterium | reverse complement strand
ACCTAAATTACGCCAATCCCACCGTATTCAATGATATGACGGAAAACCTGCTGTATTTGGCGAATCGAGGCATCGATGTGATCCGTCTGGACGCTACGCCTTACATCTGGAAGGAGCTGGGCACCGCCTGCCGCAATCTGCCCCAGGTCCATACCCTGACCCGGATGCTGCATATGGCCTGCGAGATCGTCTGTCCCAGCGTCCTGCTGCTGGGGGAGGTGGTCATGGAGCCGGTGAAGGTGGTCCCGTATTTCGGCACCACGGAGAAGCCGGAATGCCATATGCTCTATAATGTGACCACCATGGCGACCACCTGGCACACCCTGGCCACCGGGGACGTGTCGCTGTTGAAGCGTCAGATGGAGGCGGTCTGTTCCCTGCCGAAGGAGTTTACTTTCCTGAACTATCTGCGCTGCCATGACGACATCGGCTGGGGACTGGATTATCCCTGGATGGCGGGCCGCTTCGGCACCGGCGAGGTGGCCCACAAGAAATATCTCAATGACTACTTTACCGGCAAGTGGCCCGGCAGCGACAGCCGGGGCGAGCTTTACAACGATGATCCCCGCCTGGGGGACGCCCGCCTGTGCGGTACGACTGCGTCCCTGTGCGGCACGGAGGCCGCCGTCTATGAGGAGGACCCCGTCAAGCTGGAACGGGCGGTCTCCTGCGATCTGACCCTCCACGCCTGGATGCTCTCCCAGAGCGGCATCCCCGTTATCTACAGCGGCGATGAGATCGGGCAGCTCAACGATTACTCCTACCATCAGGACAGTGAAAAACGGGACGACAGCCGGTATATCCACCGGGGGGATTTCCAGTGGGATATGGCCGGGCTGCGCGGGGATGAAAGCACCCGTCAAGGCAAGCTGTTCCAGGGGCTGCGCCGTCTGGAGAAGCTGCGGGCATCGGAGCCCTGCTTTGATGCGGATGCCGGTGTATGGGTGGAGGACAGCGGGGATCCCCATGTTCTGGCGCTGTGCCGCCGGAAGGGGAGCCGGGAGCTGGTCTGCCTGTTCAATTTCAGCCGGGAATTTGCCCATGCCGGAGTGGACCGGGAGGGAAGTTATACCGAGCTGGCGCACAATGTCCCTCACAGCCAGATCAGGGACGTGGAGCTGCACCCCTGCGGGTTTGCCTGGCTGTTGAAGGATGAGCGGGAAGAAGATGCCTGATGAAGATCCTTTATATGGGTACCGCCGCTGCTGAGGGCTGGCCCGGTCTGTTCTGCTCCTGCTCCATCTGCTCCCGCGCCCGGAGAGAGGGCGGGAAAAATCTGCGCACCCGGACCCAGGCCCTGCTGGACGGGAGCCTGCTGATCGACTTCCCGCCGGACACATACAGTCACGCTCTCCGATATGGTTTGAACCTTGGGGATACCCGGACGCTGCTGGTCACACACAGTCACATGGACCACTGGTTTCCCACCGAGCTGATCCACCGGCATGAGCATTTCGGCCACGGGGCCAGTGGCGTGCTGGAGGTTTACGGCAACGAGGCGGTGGAGAAGGCGTTCCGCGACCACATCCTTATTGACCGTTTCAAGCCTCATCCTATTGATGATGTAGTGCAATTCCGCGTTACCCGCGGCGGAGACAGGATCCGGTCCGGCGGCTGGGAGATTACCGCTGTTCCCGCCGATCACGACAAGCGGGAGGAGTGCCTGGTCTATATCTGCAAAAAGGACGGCAAAACCGTATTTTACGGTCACGATACCGGCGGCAATCTCTGTCCGGAGGCATGGGATATGCTGTTCCGGGAGCGGTTCGACCTTGTCAGCCTGGATGCGACAATGGGTAAAAAGTCCATTGGCGGCTATCACATGGGGCTGCCGGATGTGGAGCGGTTCATTCAGAAGCTGGCGGAGCGGGGCTGTGTGGACGGCCGCACGGTGAAGGTGATCAATCACTTCAGCCATAACGGCGGAATGACCCACGATGAGCTGGCCGCCTGGGGGGCGGAACGGGGCATTCTGGCGGCCTGGGATGGCCTGGAAGTGGAATTTTAACCGAAAAGCGGGGGAATACCGCACGGATGATTTTCATTCGTGCGGTATTCTTATGCTGCGTCCGTTTGCTTCTGGCATATATAGTCGACACACTCGAAAATCGGTAAAGTTCGGCGGTCAAAATGTGGCGCGGGGCAAGGCGGAGGATGTCATTTCCGTTTCCATTAAAGAATACTTAAACTTTCCCCTGCTTTCAACTTAAATTTTTTCTGATACGATATCCTCATCCGTTATTCTGTCAATTGTCCCGCCGGGACAGGAAGGAGCATCCATATGGAGCCTCTGCAAACGACTTTATTCATACTTTCCCTCGCCCTGAAGGTCTTTACCCTCTATTTTGCGGCGGTGGCGGCCTTCGCCCTGGTAAAACGCCGCCGGTACCCCCGCGCTGTTCCTCAGACCCGGTTTGCGATTGTGATCGCCGCCCGGAATGAGGAATCCGTAATCGGCAATCTGATCTACAGCATCCAGCGGCAGGATTATCCGCCGGAACTGCGGGATATCTTCGTGGTGCCCAACAACTGTACGGACTTTACCGAGGCCGCTGCCCGTTCCGCCGGTGCGGAAATCCTCCCCTGCCTGGGACCCGCCTCCTGCAAGGGGGACGCCCTCCACTATGCCTTTGCCCAGCTGCGGGACCGGGGCTATGATGCCTTCCTGGTGTTCGATGCGGACAATGTGCTGGAGCCGGACTACCTGGCCCGGATGAACGATGCCTTTGCCGGTGGGGCCATGGTGTGCAAGTCCCGCACCCGGGCGGGCAATCCCGCCGCCAGTGGTGTGGCAGGCTGCTACGGGCTGTACAACACGATCTTCGATCTGATCTGGAACCGTCCCCGGGCGGCCTGCGGCCTGTCCGCCAAGCTGGTGGGCAGCGGCTTCGGATTCCGGCGGGAGGTGCTGGAGGCGCTTGGCGGCTGGAACACCGTCACCATTGCCGAGGACGCGGAGTTTGCCGCCCAGTGCGCCCGGATGGGTTTCCGGGTCTGCTGGGTGCCGGACGCAGTCAACTACGATGAGGAGCCTACCGGGTTCCGCCTCTCCCTGCGCCAGCGCCGCCGGTGGTGCAGCGGCGTCATGCAGGTAGCCAAGCGCTCCCTGGGCGGTCTGTGGCGGGCGGACGTGCCCCGCCCCATGCTCCGCTGGGACATCACCATGTTTCTGGCGGCCCCTTTTACCCAGGCGGTTTCCGGGATGCTGCTGCTGTGCGGCTTCCTGACGGGTCTTGCCTCCGGAACGGGGCTGACCGTCATGCTGTGCGGACTGGGGCTGTACTGCGTGGGCGGCATGGCGCTGGGGGTGGCGCTCACCCTGCTAGGGGGCTATGCCCTCCAGGATATGACCAGGAGCATCCTTCTTTTCCCTGTCTTCATGGCCTCATGGCTGCCGCTGCAGATCATCTCCCTGTTTCATGACAGTACCCAATGGCGGCAGGTGGCCCACCACGGCCAGAAGCATACCCGGGAGGCCGTGTGAGGTGCGCCGGTGGCAAAAGAAAAAACATGCGCCCGGTGGTTTACACCGGGCGCATGTTTCGGCATAATTAATAGTACCGCTTGTTACGATTCTTCCGGGCTGCCTCGGACTTCTTGCGGCGCTTGACGCTGGGGCTCTCGTAATGCTCCCTGCGGCGGACCTCCGCCAGAACGCCGGCCTTGGCGCAGCTGCGCTTGAAGCGCTTGAGCGCGCTGTCCAGCGATTCGTTCTCCTTGACATGGACTTCAGACATCTATTTTCCCTCCCTCCGATACATCCGGCTAATCCAGGATGCTCTCTAGGGCCAATCAATGGCTTAACAAATGGAATTATACCCAGTTTTTCTTCGTTTGTCAAGGAGGAATTATACAGAAATCCCGTTGATGTCAAATTTTTGGCAAATTTTTGCGAAATTTCCCTTGCAATCTCCGATGGGATGTGCTATCATACTTAAGATTCCGCACAGGACCGGACGTCTGGCCGGTGCCGCTCCGGCGGTTAGCCAGACGGATGACGGGCCTGGAGGGCAAAACTAAATTTATTGGAGGAAATGACAAACATGGCAAGCGTTGTATCTATGAAGCAGCTGCTGGAAGCCGGCGTACACTTCGGCCACCAGACCCGCCGGTGGAACCCCAAGATGGCCCCCTATATCTACACCGAGCGCAACGGCATCTATATCATCGACCTGCAGAAGACCGTCAAGAAGCTGGAGGAGGCCTATAACTTTGTCCGCCAGCTCAGCGAGAACGGCGAATCTCTGCTGTTTGTGGGCACCAAGAAGCAGGCCCAGGAGGCCATCAAGGAAGAGGCTGCCCGCTGCAATATGTACTATGTCAATGCCCGTTGGCTGGGCGGCATGATGACCAACTTCAAGACCATGCGCACCCGCGTGGACCGTCTCAACCAGCTCAAGCGGATGCAGGAGGACGGCACCTTCGATATGCTGCCCAAGAAGGAAGTTATGAAGCACCTGGGCGAGATCGCTAAGCTGGAGAAGTATCTGGGCGGTGTGAAGGAGATGAAGCGGATCCCCGGCGCGCTGTTCATCGTGGATACCCGCAAGGAGCGCAACGCCATTGCCGAGGCTCACAAGCTGGGCATCCCCGTGGTGGCTATCGCCGACACCAACTGCGATCCCGATGAGATTGACTACCCCATCCCCGGCAATGATGACGCCATCCGCGCCATCAAGCTGATCTCCTCCATTATGGCTAATGCCATGATCGAGGGCCGGCAGGGCGAGCAGAGCGAGGCTCCCGCCGAGGCCGCTGAGGAAGCTCCCGCCGCCGAGTAAACCGCATAAAAGAACCCTGTGGGGCGGGAATGTCCCGCCCCATTTTTCCTGAATAAACGGAAATACTATCTTCACTTACTATAATATATGGAGGACTACTATTATGGCTTTTACAGCTGCTGACGTAAAGAACCTGCGCGAGATGACCGGTGTGGGTATGATGGACTGCAAGAAGGCTCTGGCCGCTTCCGATGGCGACATGGACAAGGCCGTGGAGTATCTGCGCGAGAAGGGTCTGGCCGCTTCTGCCAAGAAGGCTGGACGCGTTGCTGCCGAGGGCATGGCCTATGCTGCTGTTATCAATGGCGTGGGCGTGGTGGCCGAGGTCAATGCCGAGACCGACTTCGTAGGCAAGAACGAGAAGTTTGTGGACTTCGTTAAGGGCGTGGCCTCTACTGTGGCCGCCCAGGCGCCCGCCAATCTGGACGCGCTGATGGACTGCAAGTATAATGGTACTGACCTGACTGTCCTTCAGCAGCAGCAGGAGATGGTTCTGGTTATCGGCGAGAACATCAAGGTCCGCCGTTTTGCGCGTTTCCCTGAGGGTGTCAGCGTTCCCTATATCCATGCCGGCGGCAAGATCGGCGTGCTGGTGAATCTGGATGTGGACGGCGAGGTCACCGACAAGGTGCTGGAGATGGGCAAGGATTTGGCGATGCAGATTGCCGCCCTGAATCCCCGTTTCTGGGATAAGAGCCAGGTGACCCCCGATGTGCTGGAGGAGGAGAAGCGCATCATGCTGGCCCAGATGGACAACGACCCCAAGATGGCTGGCAAGCCCGCCCAGGTCAAGGAGAAGATCGTGGAGGGCAAGCTCAACAAGTTCTACGCCGAGAACTGCCTGCTCCAGCAGGATTTTGTCAAGGACGGCGATATGACCGTGGAGCAGTATATGAACACCGTAGCCAAGGCTGCCGGCGTTACTGTGCGCCTGCTGGATGCCGTCCGCTTTGAGAAGGGCGAGGGTATTGAAAAGAAGCAGGAGAATTTTGCCGAGGAAATTGCATCTCTGGTGAAATAAATGAGCTGATAACGTCTGATTTAAGATGCGCATAATGTCTTGCAAATAATGACACCCGAGAGGGCTGTAGCAATTCGTTGCTATGGCCCTTTTT
>CAMWTG010000178.1 GCA_947177115.1 uncultured Clostridia bacterium | reverse complement strand
CGGATATCCTGCTCCGTGACATTGGCGGCTTCGTCCTCCCGCATGCGGCCCAGGACCGCCGGATAATCCCCACCTGTCATCAGGACGACTATGTCCCTGCCGTTTTTCAGCAGCGTTTCCTCGTCCATGCCCTCCGGCAGCGGTTTCCCCCGGCACCCGCACAGCAGCAGGACCGCCAATACCAGCGCAGCGGCGGACCGCATGTTTTGTCTCAAATCTTTCCCACTCCTCCCTTTGGACAAAAAGAAAAACCCACGCCACCACATAGGGGCGAAGGCTTCGCGGTACCACCCTAATTTGATCCCTTTCGGGATCTCTCGTCAGCCCGGTAACGGGGGCAATGCCGTGCGGCTCATCGCCGCCTGCTCGGAAGTGGCCGCGCCGGACGCTCTGCCGCAGGGCTCTCACTCTCCCCCGCTCGCTTGGGCCGCGTTTTCAGCGCTCGTTTCCTCATTGCTTTTATTCATTGTGTATTATATCACGTTTTTTGTGGTTGTCAATGCCGAAATCCAGGAAAAAACAGGCGCGGGTTTAATCCCGCGCCTGTTTTTTCCGTCCTTACTCGGCCAGCAGCGCCGCCACGTCCAGGGGCTTGCCATCGCTCCACAGCCGCTCCAGGCCGTAGAACTCCCGAGCCTCGGTGTTGAACACATGCACCACCAGGCAGCCGTAGTCCAGCAGAACCCAGATGCCGCCCCGGTGCCCCTCCCGGTGCAGGGGCTTCTCTCCCGCATCGGACTCCAGCTTCTCCTCCACCGCATCGCACAGCGCATTGATCTGCGTGTTGCTGGAGCCGGTGCAGATGACGAAGTAATCCGCCAGGGTGGTCAGCTCCGTGACCTCCATGATCTTGATCTCTTCGCCCTTCTTGCCGTCCAGCGCCTTGGCCGCCAAAATCGCCATTTCCTTTGGTGTCATACTTCGCTACCTCACTTTATTTTTATTTTGCAGTATCTCTGTCATCAGGATTGCAGCCACCCCGGCATCTCTGAATCCGCCGGGTCCTCTGCCGGAAGTACGGGCTCCTCTGGCGGATCGCTCTCCGCCGGCAGGTCCTCGGGACCGGCCTGACCGGGCTCCGTTTGATCCGTAGGCTCCGTCTGGCCAGCAGGATCCGTTTGATCAGGCCCGGCCTGCTCCCCCGGATCCCCTGTCTGGTCGCCATCGGCGGGCGTTGTGGGGATCGTCACCGGCTGCCCAGACCCAGTCCCTTCCACAGGAGGCAGGACCGGATCAGTGTTCAGCGGCTCCCCCTGCTCGTCTGTGTAGACCACATTGCCGCTTTCATCCAGGATAAACCAATTCCCCAACTCGTCCTGCTCCGGCTTGGCGGGGGGCTGTCCATAGACGATCTTACCGTCATCGTCATAATATGCCTCGCCCCGCCGCACCGCCATGATGGCGTTGTGCTGCGTATCCTTCAGATTGCCGGTGGAGGAGGAGATATCGCCGTTTTTCAGGATGCTCATAGCGTCCAGCATGGCGGTAGTCACCTTCTGCTCATAGGGGTTGAACTTCTCATTGACCAGCTCCACCACCTGCCTGGGATAGATGGTGACGTAGGACTGCTCCTGATGGGTATCCCGGCTCCAGGCGGCGCCCCAGTAGTCGCCGGGGAGGGTGCAGGTAGTAACATCCTCCATTTTTAGCGCCGGGACCCCGTTGAGTCCCAGCACATTGGCGGCGAACCACACCACAGAGCCCGCCTCCAGGTCCGTCTCCACGTTCTTCATGGCCAGATCGATATACGCCTTGATCTTCCCCCAGTGCTGGATACTCAGACATTCCTTGATGAGGGCCTTCATAAAGTTCTGCTGGACCTCCACCCGTTTGATGTCGCCCTCGCTGTACCGGCGGAACCGGACCAGCCCCATGGCCTGCTGGCCGTCCAGGGTCTGAACGCCCTTTTTCAGATGGATGTGAAGATCCTGCCAGTCATCGTCATAGTTCATGTCCTGCGGCACATCAAATTCCACGCCGTCCACCAGATCCACCAGCTCCACGAACATCTCCAGCTCCACCTTCACATAGAAGTCCGGCTTGAAGCCGATGAGCTTCTGGATACGGTTTGCCAGGGAATCGATGCTGTTGCCGGTGCGGGAGTAAACGGAATTGATCTTCTTGATGTCCCACCGCTCGTTAATCATGGTATCCCGGGGGATGGACATGATATTGATATCCTGATTTTGGGTGTCATAGCTGACCACCATGAGGGTGTCGGTGTTGCCATCGTCCATATCGGTGCCCACCAGCAGGAAGGTATAGACCCCCTCCTTCCGGTTGCCGGAGACAGTGGGCATATCGCCGTTGTAGCCATCGTCCGGATACAGCTCGTCATCGGTAGGTCCCGCCGGCTCCTGGTCCTCCGGCTGCTGGCCGGAGGGCGTGAGCTGCTGGGTGGGCGTTTTGCCCTGGGCGGGCTCCACAGGCAGCTCCGGCGGCTTGATCCACGTCCGCAGCACCACCGCCACCACAATGGCAAACACCGCCAGACAGCTGAGCAGCGCCACCAGGATCTTTCCCTTACCGGAATCCCAGAAAGCAGCCCAGCCGGCTCTCTTTTTAGGCTTTACCCCTCCATTCTCCGCAAAGGGGTCCCCCAAAGGAGCGGACCGCCGGAGGGCTGCCCGGTTCCGCTCTTCGCGCGGTTCTTCTCTTTTTCCTTTCATGCTCGCTTTGTCCTTCTTTCCGCTGTTTTGACGCGCTGTAGATCACTCCTCCGGCAGCATGGGCTCCGGCGGAAGTTCCGGCTCCGGCTCGGGCGCCGGTTCCGGCTGCGGTTCCGGCTCGGGCACAGGCTCCGGCATCGTACCGCCGCCCTCCGGGGGCTGCGTACCGGGATCCGTGTCCACAGCCCCCGGATCAGACCCGCTGGGACCGGCGGGCTGCTCCGGCGCCGCGGTGCCGGGATCCGTGTCCGTACCAGAGTCCGGGTCAGCCGCACCGGGGCCGGTGGTGCCCGGATCAGCGGCCCCGGGATCCGCAGGCTCTTCAGCGTCCGGCAGGACCGGCTCATCAGCAACGGTATCTTTCTCGGACTCCTCCTCGCTGGCCTTCGGCGTGCTCTTTGGCTTCACCGAGGGCTGGGCCATCTTGGGGTCCGCCAGCGTGCCGTTGGTCATGGCCAGGGCGGCGTTACTGGTCTTATAGATGATCTGCAGATCGCCCTCTGTAATATCCCGCGTGTAGGGATTGAAATGCTCGTTCATCAGCTCTACGATCCCCGCCGGGTCCGCAAAGAAATAGGCCAGATTATCTTTAATGCTGGGCGTATAGTACCACCCCTGATCGTTGCCCGGCAGAGAATGGAAATTGACATTCTCCATATCCACGCCCATGGCCTTCTGGGCAAACCAAAGGAGGTTGTTCAGGGGAATATCCGTCTCCACATTATTGAAGAATATCTTGGCAAACTCGCTGATCTTCGTCCAGTTGCCGATCTGCAGGCACTGCTTGGCTACGGCCTTCAAAAAATCCTGCTGGATCTGCTGGCGGCCCGTATCGCCGATCCCATACTTGTCCCCATTATTCTTACGCCAGCGGATCACCTGCATGGCATCATCGCCATTGAGCGTGCGAAGTCCCTTTTTCTGGTGGATATGCAGATTCTGGTAGGGATCGTCATAATCCATATTATAAGGCACGTCAAACTCTACGCCGCCCAAAGCCTTCACGATCTCGCCAATGGCCTCCCATTCTACCGCCACATAGAAATCCGGAACAATGCCGGTCAGGTAGCCCATCTCCTCCTTCAGTCCATCGATGCCCCGGGAAGAGGCGTACACCGCATTGATCTTCTTGATGCTCCAGGACACATTGATCATCGTGTCCCGGGGGATGTTCACGCAGTTCACGGTGCCATTGGGTACATCGTAGGTCACCAGGATCATCGTGTCCGTATTTCCGCCGCCGCCGGTATCCTTGCCCAGCAGCAGGAAGGTAAATACGTCCTCCTTCCTGCCGGAGGCCACATCAGGCTCCCCATCTCCGTCCAGGTCCACATCTTCCGCCGGGGTCTGATCCTGCTTGTTATTCGGATTATTGTTCGTCACGCCGGGCCGGTCATTATGACTGACATCCGGCGCCCGAACAAACATGACCCACCAGCCCGCCGCCAGCAGGACCAGGGAGGCCAGGCAGCACAGCGCAACCACGCCGGCTTTTCTGCCCTTCCCCCAGCCTTTCCAGCTATCGGAAAACTTTGCCTTTTTCACAGTCGATGGCGATCCTTTCTTTTTCGCCTTGGGCTGTGACTCCTCCGCAAAGGGGTCTCCGCCTCTTTGCCACCCGCCGCCGCCATTGGCGGCCTCATGCTTACCCTTCTTCATGCCGCTTTCCTTTCAGATAATCCCTCGCACGCACACTATAGGAGTTGACCGCAACTCCTCTTTTCTCCAGACTTTCTATCGACATCTCCAGCCCCAGGAGCATTGCCCTGTCCAGGTCCCGGAAGGCCATGGCCCGCATTTCCGTCAAATCACAGAAATCCCTGGTGGGCTCAATGTAATCCGCCAGATAGATGATTTTTTCCAGCGTGGTCATATCGGCCTTTCCGGTGGTATGCCACCGGATGGCGCTTTCTATTTCATCCGACACGCCGAAGATATGTTTTGCCACCGCCGCGCCGGAGATGGCGTGATACAGTTTCTCCTCGTCCCGCTCCACACCATCCAGCACAACACCATATTGACGGAAAATCACCCTATGTTGTTCCCCGTTCAATTTTTTCGTGCAGTCATGGAGCAGAGCCGCCCGGCGGGCCGTCTCCTCATCCTCACCCCACCGCAGGGCCAGCTCCGCCGCCGTCTGTTCCGTCCCCAGCACATGGGGCACCCGCTTATGCCGCAGCATACTCAGGGCAACGCAGCGCAGTTCGTCCAAAGGCAGCGCCTTCAGATCCCGCTCCAGGCCGTAGAGCCCCTCCCGCAGAATGAAGCCGTAGACGGCAGGGTCCAGATATCTCCTTCCCTCCCCCGCAACCAGATGCTCCCGCAGCCGGGTAGAGGAGATATCCACAATATGGGGCAGGGTTATCGTTATCACATCCGCGCCGAAGTTTTCCCGCAGATAGGCCCGCTGAACGGAAAACAGCTCCTCCGAATCCTTCTCGCTGCGCCCGAAAGCGCAGAGCGTACACATCCCGGCGATCTTCTCGGGATCCCGCCAGCGATGGAACGTGAGGAACATGTCGGTCCCCATCAGCAGATACAGCTGGTCTTTAGGGTACCGGTCCCGCAGCTGCCGCAGCGTATCCAGGGTATAACTCCTCCCCTTCCGCCGCAGTTCCAGGTCATCCACCTGGACATCAGGGCCCAGGGCCTCCGCCGCCAGCCGGACCATCTCCAGCCGCTGCTCCGCACCGGGGGCATTTGCATCCATCCTCTTATGGGGCGGGATGCCGGTAGGGATCAGATGCAGCCGGTCCAGCTCCAGAAATTCCATCGCGAAGCGCGCCGCCTCCATATGGCCCAGATGGATAGGGTTAAAAGTTCCGCCATAAATTCCGATCTTCAAAGCACAGCCTCTTTTCCTTCCCCGGGACGGGGGTGATCTGTCTGCGCGGGAATAAAGTAGCACAGGTTGGATGCAATGTCAACTGGTTGCCCTGGTTTTTCGGTCACGGAGCAGCTCAATTTTCCGCTTGCTCTTGTCATAGTGCTGGCGGTAGAGGACGAACTTCGTCCCGATCACCTGGACGGACTCACTGCGGGTCAGCCTGGCCAGCTGCTCGCAGGCTTCTCTTGCCGTCAGCATAGAGTTCTCCAGAACCTTGCATTTAATCATTTCTCTTGCCTCCAAGGCATCGTTCGCCTGCTTGATCAGATTGTCATTGATGCCGTCCTTGCCGATATGGACAATGGTGTCGATCGTATTGGCAATGCCTCGCAATTGAGCTCTCTGCTTACTGGTCAATTCCATATTTTTGATGGTTCCTTTCTGCCGCTGCTGCGCGGCGGCCTCAGCTGCCAATCTTGTTTTTAGATTCGCGCCTCGCCGGCG
>CAMWTG010000177.1 GCA_947177115.1 uncultured Clostridia bacterium | reverse complement strand
GCCCCGCGGCAAAAGTAGGCAAAAACGCGCCAGAACCTACGGTTCTGGACTCCCTGGACGGGGCGGCACGTTCGTGCCGCTTCCCTATACGAGGGGATTTGTCACCATTGGGTGGTGATTTGATACATTGGGTGCCCCTGAGTCGGAAACTGTCCTTCTAGTGGCTTGGCGCTTGAAGAACTCCGCCTGCCGGCCTGTTAAAGAGAGACTTCCCTGCAAGGGGGACCGTTTATCGCGGCTCCGGATCGTCCGATAAGCCTAACAAATAATCTGCTGATACCTTGTAATGTTCACAGATTTTGGCAAATTTCTCTATGGTTGTTGTATGTTTGCCACTCTCCATTTCGCTGATGTGACTCTTCTTTGTCTCAATCACTTCTGCTAAATCGGTCTGTGTCTCATGATGCTCTTTTCTAATCTGCAAAAGACGCTGGCCAAATTGTTCTTTCGTAAACATACATTTACTCCTTGACAAGTTTGGTAAAAAGGAATATACTCATAATCAGACGGTTCCAAAAAAACAAACAGTTAGGAGCGATTGTAATGAGTATCCTTGACAAGATCTATAATGAAATATATTTAGATGAAATGCCGGACACAGCGGAATATTGCGAGTTACGGAAGAAGGCATTTGCGGTATGGGAGAAAGCGGCGCCGATGTTGGGAATGGAATTTTCAGATGAAGTTTGGAACGATTTAATGACCCTGAACATATTCGAGTGCCGCCATGATTTCAAAACAGGTTTCTGTCTGGGCGTACAGCTAATGTTAGAAGCCTGCTCCCAGCCGGGAGAACCCTAAGCGGTACGGTAGGGACCTCCGGCAACATCTTCGGATAGCCGCTTCGCCCGTCAAACCGCACCCGCAGCCCGGTTCAGACCGGACAGACTACAGGACCCGCGCAAAAAACAAACACCTCCGTAATAAGGTGTCGCGCTCCGCGCGATGCCCCAAGGGAATCCAAAACCGTAGGTTTTGGCGCGCTTTTGCCTTCTTTTCGCGCGGGCGAAAAGAAGGCGCGGAGTCCGGGGCCGCGCAGGTCCCGGGCTATCGAATAGAAGCCATCCGCCCCCGCGCCCGCAGGGCGCGGCGGAAAATCTACCGAACCAGCTCCACCGCCAGCGCCCCCAGCACCTGCCCCACGCCGATATTATAATTGCAGTGGCGGATAAATCCCCCCAAGCTCTCCGCCGCTGCGGAGAGCTTATATTTTCCTACCCCTGCCAGCCGGACCGCCAGGGCATCGCCCTGGCCCGTACATGCGGCGGCCAGCCCGGATACCAGCAGATCCCGTGTATCGGACAACAGCTTCTTCAACTCCTCCCGGGAGATCTTGCTGTTCTCCAGCTCCGCGAAAAAGGCGGCCAGCTCCGGCGCTTTGCCGGCGCACAGGATCCCGCACAGCTCCCGGGACCTCTCGTCCGGCGCCGCTGCCGTTTCCGCCGGGGGGGACAGCTTCCACTCCACCGTCCGGCTGCGGATGGTGGGCAGCAGCACCGCGCTGTTGGCGGCGCAGAAAATAAACGCCGCGTGGGGCGGGCCGTCCTCCACTACCTTCAAAAGAACATTCTGCGCCTTGCCGTCCAGCAGAGCGCAGTCGGGAAAGATGTATACCTTCCGCCGCCCCTCGTTGGGCAGCACGCTGGCGTCCGACACCACCTCCCGCAGAACATCTACGGAGACGTTTTTATGATCCGGATCCGTTACCGTGACGGCATCGGGGTGGACCCCCCGGAAGACCTTCCGGCAGTCGGGGCAGAGCCCACAGGGCTTGTCCCCGTCCCGGCACAGCTGGGCGGCGGCCAGGAAACGCGCCGCAGCAGCCAGATCGCCCTGGCCGCTGAGAATGGCCGCGTGGCCCAGCGCGTCCCGTCCGGCCGCCTCCCGGATGCGCCGGGACAGGCGGGGCTCGCCGGGGATGGACAGAGGTTCCTGATTCGCCATGGGCCGCTCCCTTCCTCCGGCCGCATGGCCGGCGAACTGATGCAAAAATTACTTTTATTTTATCACATCTCCTATAGAAAAAGCAACAGAAATGCAAAAAAGAATTATAGAAAACGTTGCCGGTTAAGAAAATCCCTTAATTTCCGGTTAAAATGGAAAAATCCTCTTGCAAAGCGGAGAGAATCCTCTTATAATGAAGTCCTAATCAATAGGTTATTCTCAAATATTTTAATACAGGAGGAAAATGATTCGTGAGCAAAAAGTTTGTCTATCTCTTTTCCGAGGGCAATGGACACATGCGTGAGCTTCTGGGCGGCAAGGGCGCCAATCTGGCCGAGATGACTAATCTCGGTATGCCCGTCCCCAGAGGCTTTACCATCACCACCGAGGCCTGCACCCAGTACTATGAGGACGGCCGCACCATCAACGCCGAGATCCAGGACGAGATCATGCGCTATATGGCCCAGCTGGAGGACATGACCGGCAAGAAGTTCGGCGATATGAACAACCCCCTGCTGGTCTCCGTCCGCTCCGGCGCCCGGGCCTCCATGCCCGGCATGATGGACACCATCCTGAACCTGGGCCTCAACGACCAGGTGGTGGAAGCCTTTGCCAAGAAGACCAAGAACCCCCGCTTCGCCTACGACTCCTACCGCCGGTTCATCCAGATGTACTCCGATGTGGTCATGGAGGTGGGCAAGAAGTATTTCGAAGAGCTCATCGATGAGATGAAGGCCAAGCGGGGCGTGAAACTGGACACCGAGCTCACCGCCAAGGACCTGAAGGAGCTGGCCGAGCTGTTCAAGGCCGAGTACCGGGAGAAGATCGGCGAGGAGTTCCCCCAGGACGCCCGTGAGCAGCTCATGGGCGCTGTCCGGGCCGTGTTCCGTTCCTGGGACAACCCCCGGGCCATCTACTACCGCCGCATGAACGACATCCCCTCCTCCTGGGGCACCGCCGTTAACGTGCAGGAGATGGTCTTCGGCAACATGGGCGACACCTCCGGCACCGGCGTTGCCTTCACCCGCAACCCCGCCACCGGCGAGAAGAAGCTGTTCGGCGAGTTCCTGATGAACGCCCAGGGCGAGGACGTGGTGGCCGGCGTGCGCACTCCCCAGACCATCGACCAGCTGGCCGAGGTCATGCCCGAGGCTTACCAGCAGTTCGTGGACATCTCCGCCAAGCTGGAGTACCACTACCGGGACATGCAGGACATGGAGTTCACCATTGAGAACAAGAAGCTGTTCATGCTCCAAACCCGCAACGGCAAGCGCACCGCCGCCGCCGCCCTGAAGATCGCCTGCGACCTGGTGGACGAGGGCATGATCACCGAGGAAGAGGCCGTAGCCATGATCGACCCCAAGAGCCTGGACTCCCTGCTGCACCCCACCTTCCCCAAGGAGGAGCTGGACCGGGTAGCCCCCATCGGCCAGGGCCTGGCCGCCTCCCCCGGCGCCGCTGCAGGCCAGGTGGTGTTTACCGCCGATGACGTAGTCGAGTGGGTGGACAAGGGCCACAAGGTCATCCTGGTCCGCCTGGAGACCTCCCCCGAGGACATTGAGGGCATGCACTTTGCCCGGGGCATCCTCACCGTCCGCGGCGGCATGACCAGCCACGCCGCCGTGGTGGCGAGAGGCATGGGCACCTGCTGCGTGTCCGGCTGCGGCGAGATCGTCATGGACGAGGCCAACAAGAAGTTCAGCCTGGGCGGCAAGGAGTACAAGGAGGGCGACTGGATCAGCCTGGACGGCTCCACCGGCAACATCTACGGCGAGCGCCTCCACACCGCCGAGGCCAAGATCTCCGGCGAGTTCGAGCGCATCATGAACTGGGCCGACAGGTTCCGGGACCTCCAGGTCCGCACCAATGCCGACACCCCCAAGGACGCCCGTCAGGCCAAGAACTTCGGCGCCGAGGGCGTGGGCCTGTGCCGCACCGAGCACATGTTCTTTGACCCTGAGCGCATCGCCGCTATCCGGGAGATGATCGTCTCCGACACCGTGGAACAGCGGGAAAAGGCCCTGAAGAAGATCGAGCCCATGCAGCAGAAGGACTTCGAGGACATCTACGAGGCCATGATGGGCAAGCCTGTCACCATCCGCCTGCTGGATCCGCCCCTCCACGAGTTCCTGCCCACCGAGGACGCCGACATCAAGGCCCTGGCCAAGGAGATGAAGATCACCGAGGAACAGCTGCGGGCCACCATCGACAGCCTCCACGAGTTCAACCCCATGATGGGCCACCGCGGCTGCCGTCTGGACATCACCTATCCTGAAATCGCCAAGATGCAGACCGCCGCCATCATCAAGGCCGCTCTGGCCGTCCGCTCCCGCCGCCCGGCGTGGAAGATCTGCCCGGAGATCATGGTCCCCCTGGTGGGCGAGGCCCGCGAGCTGGCTTACGTCAAGAAAACCATCGACAAGGTGGCCCGCAAGCTCATCAGGGAAGCCGGCAGCGACATGACCTACAAGGTAGGCACCATGATCGAGATCCCCCGCGCGGCCCTCACCGCCGATGACATCGCCAAGGAAGCGGAGTTCTTCTCCTTCGGCACCAACGATCTGACCCAGATGACCTTTGGCTTCAGCCGGGACGATGCCGGCAAGTTCCTGGCCAGCTACTACGACCGGAAGATCTATGAGGCCGATCCTTTCTCCCGCCTGGATCAGGTGGGCGTGGGCCGTCTGGTGAAGATGGCCTGCGAGCTGGGCCGCCAGACCCGCCCCGACATCAAGCTGGGCATCTGCGGCGAGCAGGGCGGCGACCCCTCCACCGTGGAATTCTGCCACAACGTGGGGCTGACCTACGTCTCCTGCTCCCCCTTCCGGGTGCCCATTGCCCGTCTGGCTGCAGCCCAGGCAGCCATCAAGAACCCCAGGAACAAGTAAAATCCCTGTAAAACGGGCTGAAATAATATAAAGCCGGGGCATGCCGCTTACAATCTGGCGATATGCCCCGGCTATTTTATATGTGTTTCCGAATTAGAAATTCGGCAATAATGCATTGGATGAAAGCCGTTTTGTTCACCGCTGTAAACGGCGTCAACCGCAAAACACGGCAACTATTACTCCCGGCCTTTCCGTTCGGAAGTAATAGTATGCCAAACAAATGATGCGGCAAGCTGCATGACTAAAGAGTTCGTCATTTATAGCATCGGTGTTTGGCGCATTTACTGCTTCTTATTGCCAGCAATATCCACAGCATCAATATAATATAAATAATCATCAATGCTGGGCGTGACCTGAAAATTAGGGCTGCAGCAGCCGCATCTCCAGACAGTCCTCCCGCTGAGCCGGTAAGAAATCCCTGAAACGCAGGTCCCCGAGGTCCTGTTGGCGCATCCGGCGTCACTGACCATAAAACTGTTGATAACACGCTCGGGACAATTTTGAAGGAACGCAAGGACGCTGTCCATATGTTTGATCCGGAAATAAAATATGAATTCAGTATCCATGCTGGTAAGCCAGAAACTGGCATTTGCGTTTCTGTTTCGATCCCCTTCTTTTTTATAATACCGTATCTGGGGCCCTTCATTCCATTCCTGAAAATTGTAACAGTAATTTCGCTTTATCAGTTCCGCATGGATCAGCCCGGCTGCTGCTCTGTCTTGCTCGGAATGAAAAAGATCGGCGACAGCGTCAACGCCCCTGCCATATTCTGCTGTAAGCCAATCACCTTCCCATAATTTATAATTCAGCCTGCAAAAATCTTTGAACCTGTCTGTACGAGCTGCTTTTACAGCTAAAATATGCAGCGCTGCAATCACATTTTTATTGTCTGGAAATGAAACAGTAATCGTGGTGCTGCTTTTTATCTTTCCGTTAACAAGTCCTTCTGTCACGATCCCATAATTGGCGAGAACATTTAAAAATGCGTTGATATTTGTGATTTTCAGCGACTTGCAATGCGCTTTCAATTTGTCAGTCTGAATGAGCAGTTCACCCGCCCGATTCAATTCACCTGTATACCCCAATACATAGAAAATCTTTGCATATCTATAGGATGCTTCACGGGATGCTCTCGCTTCTTTAGAGAAATAATCATACGCATTCATATCG
>CAMWTG010000176.1 GCA_947177115.1 uncultured Clostridia bacterium | reverse complement strand
CTGTCACGAGTGCGGCTATCCGCTGGCGGTGCTGAACCGCAAGAACGCGGCGGGGAAGGATAAGCTGTATTTCGTTTGTCGCACTTACCAGCGGTTCACCAAGGCGGGCGTCTGTACCAGCCACACCATCAAAGAGCAAACAGTGACCCAAGCGGTGATTGAAAAGGTACAGGAGGTCTGTTGGCAGTATCTTCAGGCAGACCAGCTGCTGCCCGCGGCCAAGCGGGAGGTGGCAAAGGCTTTGGCGGAAGCGAACAACGAAAAAGAGATTGTCTCGCTGAAAGCCAAAATTGACAGCCTGACCGCCCATCTGGACAAAGTGTACATGGATAAGCTGAGCGGCGTCTTGGATGAAGCCGACTTCCAGCGCATCTACGCCAAAGTCAAAGCCGACCGCGCCGCCCTGGAACAGCGGCTCAGCCAACTGGACCGCCCGGACTACTCCCCGGCGGAACAGGTTGACCTGGCAAAAAAGTTGGTGGAGCGATTCCTGGAAACCGCGTCCACCAATCGGGAGCTGCTGGTCAGTTTAATCGAACGGGTGGAGCTGACAGCTGATAAACAAATTATCATCAAATTTCGCTTTAACAAGCTGGAAATTGCATAAAACCGACACAAAATCAAGAACTGCATCGTTTACAATACCCGGGGTGCGATGTATCCCGCATCGAAAAGCGCGCCCTTGGCAAGCTGGAAGAAGCTTTGGGGAAGGACCTGTGACCCCCGCGCCGTCACCCCCCGTCTTCCCCGCCATCATCCAGCGTCTTTGGCCGGCCGGCGGCCTCACCGTAGGAAATGGCCTCACCGCCAAATTTCTGCCGGATCGCGTCCACCGCCCGTTCCAGGTTCTCCTGCTTTGTATCCGCCTCCAGCCGCCGGGGCGCAAACAGATCTGTCTGCTCATAGGTTTCCAGGCTGTCGGTAAGCGCCAGCGCGGTGATGCCGAGCAGCCGGACGGGAGACCCGGGTTTCCATACCTTGTCGATCAGCTCCATGGCCGCCTCCAGCAGATCCCCCCGCAGATGGGTGCTGTGGCTGAGATGCTTCTGCCGGGAGATGCTCTTAAAGGCCGGGTCCTTGAGCCCTACCGCTACCGCGCCGCAGTACAGTCCATGCTGCCGCAGCCGCCCCGCCACACTGTCGCACAGCATGGACGCTCCCCGGCGGAGCTGCGCCCGGGTGGTCAGATCCTCCCGGAAAGTGAAGCTGTTCCCTATGCTCTTCACCGGTTCCTTCTCATGCTGGGGCCGGACGGGGGAGCGGTCCAGGCCGTTGGCATACTCCCACAGCTGCCGCCCCATCTTCCCCAGCAGCTGCTCCGGCAGCGCCGGAGGCATAGCCGCCAGACCGCCGATGGATTTCACGCCGTATTGCCCCAGGGCCCGCTGGGCGGCGGGACCGGCAAACAGCATGGCGCCCAACGGCAGAGGCCAAACGATCTCCTGCCAGCGATCCGGAGGGATCAGCGTGGTGGCGTCCGGCTTTTTGTAGTCGCTGCCCAGCTTGGCAAACACTTTGTTGAAGCTGACCCCTACCGACAGCGTCAAGCCCAGCTCCCTTCTGATCTGCTTTCGGATACCGTCCGCAATCGCGGCGGCATCCCCGCCAAAGAGATGCATACTGCCTGTGATGTCCAGCCAGCTCTCATCTATGCCGAAGGGCTCCACCAGATCTGTGTACCGGCCGTAGATCTCGTTGACTGCCCGGGAAAAATCCCGGTACAGATCGTGGTGGGGCGGCAGGAGGATCAGATCCGGACATTTGCGCCGGGCCTGCCAGATGGTTTCCGCCGTCTTTACGCCGAATGCCTTGGCGGGTTCATTTTTGGCCAGAATGATGCCCTTCCGGCTGTCCGGATCGCCGCACACCGCCACCGGCACAGCGCGGAGTTCCGGATGGGACAGCAGCTCTACCGAAGCGTAAAAGCTGTTAAGGTCGCAATGCAGGATCACCCGCTCCATGTCCTTCCTCCTTCCATAGAAAATGTGGTATGCCGTGAAAACAGCATACCACATTTTGCGCGTTTTGAAAAGAGGTAATCGAATATATGTTTTTTTACCGGTGAAGCAGCGGGGACAGCGGCTTGTAGATCAGGAAACACAGCACCGTGTCCAGCAGGCCCTTGAGAAGCGTGAAGGGCGCGTTGAAGGCAATCAGGCAGCTGAGCAGGCCGTTGACTGGGGGAAAGGCAAAGGGAGCGCCGGCACGGGCGAGCAGCCCATTGAAAGACTGGACGATCTCCTGGTACATGCTGATGATCACATCGATCGGGAGAAATTTCGTATAAACGGGGTAAGAAATAAAGTAGTTCAGCGGCACGCTGCATACCGCCATAATGACCGCTCCCGCCAGCGCGCCAATGAGCGCGCCGGAGCGGGTCTTCTTATAGCGGTAGATGAGCCCCGCCGGAATAACCAGACAGATCCCCAGCAGAAAATTACACATCTCCCCCACACCGCCGGTACCGGAGAAGAGCAGACCCTTGATCACGTTTTTGACCAGACACACAATCACCCCGCTGACCGGCCCCAGGCTGAAGGCCGCCAGAAGGGCGGGCAGCTCGGAAAAGTCCAGCTCAACAAAAGAGGGGATCAAAAACGGGATGGGGAACTCCAGGAACATCAGGACCGTAGCCGCCGCCGAAAGCATGGCGGTAACGGCAATTCTGTGGGTCCGAGACCTCTGGGCGGCGGTGGCGGCAGGATTGGCAGCAGACATAAAAATACACTCCTTTACAGTAATACCCGAAGACGCTTCATCTTCGGAGTATCGCCGCAAAAGAGCGCAGCATGGCGCATCCCATACGACCATCTTCTTCCATCCAGACTGTCACTGTCGGTACCGGATTCACACCGGTTCAACGCTTGCGCGGTCGCGGACTGAGGCTTGCGCCATCACCGCCGGTGGGGACTTGCACCCCGCCCTGAAGATGAGTGTTCGGTTGTGGATCCCCGGCGGGGCCCTGCATGGGCAGCGCCTTTGCCTCCCCCCTCTGCTACGCGGCCGGCCGTCTGCGCATGAGGACGGAAGTGGGACTACATCCATTATACACATCAAAGAGAAAAATGCAAGTATAAATTTCTTTACAAATCAGAATTTTTGTTCTATAATATAGCAAAGACCAACAAAGGAGCGCATATGATGAGAGGACGGCCATGTACCTGCTGCTTTACCGGCCACCGCCCGGAAAAGCTGCCCTGGGGCTCCGATGAAACGGATCCCCGGTGCGCCGCATTGAAAAAGAAATTGTATGACGCAGTGGAGGCCGCTTACGATGAAGGGATGCAGCACTTTATCTGCGGCATGGCGCGGGGCTGCGATTTCTACTTTGCCGAGGCCGTAATCGAGCTGCGGCGGCAAAAGGGGGACGTGAGCCTGGAGGCCGCCATCCCCTGCCCCAGCCAGACGGACAGCTGGCCGGAGGCGGACCGGGCGAGATGGAGGGCCCTGCTGGCCCAGTGCGACATGGAAACCATGGTGCAGAATCAATACACCCGGGGCTGCATGCTCCGGCGGAACCGCTACATGGTGGACCACAGCGCCATGGTCATAGCCATTTACGATGGAACCTCCGGCGGCACCCGGCAGACCCTGGAATACGCCCTGCGGCAGAAAGTCCCCTTTGTGGACATCCCGCCGGTGGAAGAATGAAAACAGGAACCGGAAACCCTTGATTGGGCCTCCGGTTCCTTTCCTGAAAAAATATCAGAATCTGGGCATGGGTACGGATGCGTAATGGGCCTCCTCGTTGAAGCGGGCCTGCATTTTGCGCTCAAATGCGGTGCCCTCGCTGCACGGATAGCAGCGGGTAGCGGACTGGAACCAGCTGCGGATGTTCTGGAACAAGGGCGCCTTGCGCGCAGCGCTGTGATGACGGTTCATGATGAGATCCTCCTCAAATATCGTTCTCCATAGTATGCTTTGATTTTTAAATGGTCATTGAATAGTAGCCGCCAGTTTCCGCCTTCCGGCGTGAGGCTGGGTGAGCCGGCGGTAGCAGTAGAAATAGGCGGGCACCAGGAACAGGTCTGCCAGCAGCCACGCCACCGGTGAGGAAAAACAGGCCGCAGTGAAGCCAAACACCGGCACCAGCGCGGACAGCCCCACACGCGCCACCATCTCCAGCACGCCGGCCAGCGTAGCCAGGGGGGAGAATCCCATGCCCTGGATCAGGAACCGGAAGATATTCACCAACGCCAGCAGGAAGTAGAACGCCGCCAGGATGAGCAGATATTTCCGGGCCAGGGGCAGCAGCCCCGTGCTGTCCGCGTCCAGGAACAGCATGATCAGGGGGTCCGAGAAGAGCAGCAGCAGGACCATTGATATAGCGGAGTAGGCCGCTCCCAGCTTTACGCAGGCCCGCACGCCCTGGTGCAGGCGGTCCCACTTGCCGGCCCCGGCGTTCTGCCCGCCGTAGGTGGCCATGGTGCATCCCATGGCGTCAAAGGGGCAGCACAGGAACATGGATACCTTGCCGGCAGCGGTGACGGCGGTAACGTAGACCGTGCCCAGGCCGTTGACGGCGGTCTGGATCATCACGCTGCCGATGGCGGTGATGGAATACTGCAGGCCCATGGGCAGGCCCATCAGGCACAGCTCGCCCATCCGGCTCCAGTCCCAGCGCCAGTCCTCCCGCTCCATCTTCAGGATGGGGTAGCCCCGCATCAGCCGGATCAGGCATCCGATGCCGGCCAGCAGCTGGGACAGGACCGTGGCCAGGGCCGCGCCGAACACGTCCATCTGAAGGGACAGGATAAAGGCCACATCCAGGACTACGTTCACCACAGAAGCAGCTATCAGCCAGATCACCGGCGTGCGGCTGTCCCCCAGGGAGCGAAGGACGCCCGCGCAGAAGTTGTAGAGGAAATAGGCCGGCAGTCCGATGAAGATCGCCTGGATATAGGCGTGGGACCGCTGGAAAATGTCCTCCGGGGTGTCCATGGCGAGGAGGATGCCATCGCACAGCGCCGCTGTGGATACCGTCAGCGCCAGACCGATGAGCGCGCTCAGCCACACACCGCCGGCCACATACCGGCGCAGCTCCTGGTGGTTGCCCGCGCCAAACTGCTGGGCCACCGGGATGGCAAATCCGCCGCAGATGCCGCAGCAGAAGCCCACCACCAGGAAGTTGACGGCTCCGGTGGAACCGACCGCGGCCAGGGCCGCGCCTCCCAGCGTCTTTCCCACAATGGCGCTGTCCACCACGTTGTAGAGTTGTTGAAACAGGTACCCAAACAGGACCGGGAGCCCAAAGCTGAGGATCTGCGGCATGGGACGGCCCTTTGTCAGGTCTTTCGTCATAGTGAATCACCTCACTGATGCAGGATGCTGTTCGTTTTTTCCTTTCTGCTCCCGGGATAGTGTTCCCCGGAAGTTATGCTGATTATAGATGATTTTACCAAAAAATCAAGCGTCAATTTATGCAATCATCCAAACGCGAAAATCGTCGTCCTTGTGCAAAATGAATGGAAACATTCGGATGGCCTTGGGCAGGCAAACAGGCGCGAAAAGAGGCGAAAACGCCCTTCCGCGCCTGTTTACAGTACAAAAAGCAGACCGTTTAATCAAATATAAAGATTTCCTCAATGGGGGCCCCCACCGCCCGGGAGATGTCCACCGCCAGCTTCAGGGAGGGGTTGTACTGGGCCTTTTCCAGCCGCATGATGGTTTCCCGGCGGACGCCTACCATGTCCGCCAGCTCCCCCTGGGTCAGGCCCTTGAGGAGGCGGTAGGTTTTCAGGTTGCAGGTGAAGCCGTCCATCTATTCCTCCTCCCTTTCCAGCTCCAGGGCATCATCATGGTCATAGCGGTAGAGCAGGTACTCAGAGAGGAACATGGTCAGCGCCACAGTCAGGGCGATCCCGATGGTCAGCGCCGGGGCCACCAGCTCCGCCTTGAACCGGCCAGCCTGCCCCATGAGGAGCAGCAGGAGGAAGATCATGGTGTAGCCCGCCCGGTGGGCCTTCAGCTCCGCCCTGACGGCGTTTTCCTTGAAGCGCTCGTCCATCAGGG
>CAMWTG010000175.1 GCA_947177115.1 uncultured Clostridia bacterium | reverse complement strand
ATCTCATAGATAGTCTCCGGCTTGTCCTCCGCTTTTCCCGCAATAATGACCTCGGTACACTCCTCGCCCACTTTTTTCAGGATCTTGTCCAGGCCCTTCTGGAACAGGTAGGTGGTGTAGGACCCCTCTGGCAGCGTCTCTTTCCGGCCCAGCAGGAGCTGGTACAGCCCTTCCACGGAGAAGGGGGCGGGCTGCTCCCCCTGGAATACTTTGTCATTGAAACAGGAATCCGTTCCCAAATGGCAGGCCGGGCCTTCTTTGTTCACTGTCACCACCAGCGCATCCCGGTCGCAGTCGGCGGTGATGTCCACGATGTGCTGGACATTGCCGCTGGTTTCGCCCTTGCGCCAAAGCTCCTGCCGGGACCGGGACCAGAAACAGGTCCGGCCCTCCTTCATGGATATCTCCAGGCTTTCCCGGTTCATGTAGGCCAGGGTCAGCACCTTTTTGCTCTGGGCGTCTACGACAACGGCGGGGATCAAACCGTGGCTGTTGAATTTCAGTTCGTCAATATTAAGCATATTTTACTTCCTCATAATCTCATAATAATTCCATCGTTGGCAAGCTCCCTCTTGAGGTCAAGAATAGCGACCTCTCCAAAGTGGAAGATCGAAGCCGCCAGCCCTGCGTCCACCTTGGGCAGGGAGTGGAACAGCGTCTTGAAGTGGTCGATGCACCCGGCCCCGCCGGAGGCGATCACCGGCACGTCCACCACATCGCACACCGCCTCCAGCATTTCCAGATCGAACCCGTTCTTTACGCCATCGGTATCGATGCTGTTGAGAACGATTTCTCCAGCTCCGCTGCTAACGCCGGACTTGATCCACGCAATAGCGTCCAGCCCGGTGTCCTCCCGTCCGCCTTTCGCAAAGACCCGGAATTGTCCGCCCACCCGCTTGGCGTCCACGGACAGGACCACGCACTGGTCGCCGTATTTCTTTGCCGCCGCCGGGATAAGGGAGGGGTCCCGGATGGCTCCGGAGTTGACGCTGACCTTGTCCGCGCCGCACTTCAGCACCCGGTCGAAGTCGTCCACAGAGTTGATGCCTCCGCCTACGGTGAGGGGGATAAAGATGGTAGAGGCAACCTCCGTCAGAATGTCCGTGAACAGCGCCCGGCCCTCGGCAGAGGCGGTAATATCATAAAACACCAGTTCATCCGCGCCGCAGTCCGAGTAAAACTTCGCCAGCTTCACCGGAGAGCTGACGTCCGCCAGTCCCAGAAAGTTGACCCCCTTGACCACCCGCCCGTCCTTCACGTCCAGGCAGGGGATAATGCGTTTCGTGATCACTGGGGGCCTCCTTCCCGGACGGCCTGCGCCAGATCGATGGCTCCGGCGTACCACGCCTTGCCAACGATAGCGGCATAGAGCCCCTGGTCCCGGAGTTTCCGCAGGTCCTCATTGGAGGACACGCCGCCCGATGCGGTGATAGAGCAGGGGACTGCCCTTTGCAGCGCTTCCAGCCGCGCAAAGGAGGGGCCTGAGAGGGTCCCATCCGTCTCGATATCTGTAAAGATAATATACTTTACTCCGATTGTATTCATTTGTTTTGCGAACTCCAGATAGTCCAGACCGGTGTTTTCCACCCAGCCGGCGGTACGCACCAGACCGTCCCTGGCGTCAATACCCACCGCGATACGTTCCGGGCCATATTCCGCGACAGCCGCGCCCACAAAGTCCGGATCGGAGACGGCTGCGGAGCCGATCACCGCCCGCCAGACCCCCAGCGTAAAAACCGCCTTCAAATCCTCCATAGACCGGATGCCGCCGCCCAACTCGATCTTCAGTCCCACGTCTGCCACGAACTGCACAATAGCAGCGTTTTTCCGCTGTCCGTCCTTAGCGCCGTCCAGGTCTACCATGTGGAGATACCGGGCCCCAGCATCATAGAAGGTTTTAGCAACAGCAACAGGATCATCGGCAACCTGGTGAACCGTTCCAAAATCGCCCTTGTAAAGCCGGACGACTTTACTGTCTTTTAAGTCAATTGCGGGGAAAATCAGCATTTCATTCCCTCCTTACAACTGGCAGAACGCCCGCAGGATGTTCAGCCCCACGTTTCCGCTTTTCTCCGGATGGAACTGCACGCCGTATACGTTATCCTTTGCCACCGCCGCCGTCAGTTCCGCCCCGTATTCGGCAGAGGCGATCACACTGTCCCCGCACTCCGCCCCGCAGAAGGAGTGGACAAAATACACGCAGTCTCCCTCCCTGATATACCGGAACAGCGGACTGACAGGCTTCCCGGCGGGGAAGCGCAGGGCGTTCCATCCAATGTGCGGGATCTTGTATCCCGTTGGGATATAGTCGGCGATTGGCCGCACGGAGCCGGGAACCAGCCCCAAGCCTTCATGCCGTCCATACTCCAGCCCGTAGTCAAACAGCAGCTGCATCCCCAGGCAGATGCCCAGAAGAGGCTTCCCATTTGCCGACTCCTCACAGACCAATTTATCCAGGCCATCCCGGCGCAGCAGCGCCGCCGCGTCGCCAAATGCCCCCACGCCGGGGAGGATCAGTTTATCCGCGCTGCGGATGACCGCCGGATCTCCGGTGACCACCGTCTCCGCCCCGATAGCGGCAAAGGAGCTTTTCAGCGAAAACAGGTTCCCCACGCCGTAATCAATAATCGCTATCAATCACAGCACCCCCTTGGTAGAGGGGATTTCCTGGGAAAACCGGGGATCAATAGCCGCCGCCGCCGCCAGGGAGCGGGCCAGACTCTTGAAAGCGCCTTCAATAATATGGTGGCTGTTGCTCCCCGCCAGCTGCCGGATGTGGAGGGTCATATCTCCCCGGCGGGCCAGGGCGATAAAGAACTCCTCTGCCAGCTCCGTGTCAAAGGTGCCTACCTTCGGTGTAGGTATGTGCAGATCATAGCACAGCATCCCCCGGCCGGACAGGTCCACGGCGGTGAGGATCAGCGCCTCGTCCATAGGCAGCAGCATGGAGCCGTACCGCACCACGCCCCGCTTGTCTCCCAACGCCTGGGCGAAGGCGTCTCCCAGACAGATGCCTACGTCCTCCACTGTGTGATGGTCGTCCACATAGGTGTCCCCTTTGCACTGGATGGACAAATCAAACCGTCCGTGGCGGGCAAACAGGGTCAGCATATGGTCCAGAAACCCGCAGCCGGTGGCGATCTGGCTCAGCCCGGTGCCGTCCAGCTCCAGCCGCAGGCGGATATCGGTTTCCGCCGTGGTACGGTTCACCTCAGAAACGCGCATCAGCCCACCTCCCCCAAGATCTCCCGGACTTTCTCCAGAAAGACGTCCATCTGTTCCCGGGAGCCGATGGTCACCCGGCACCAGTCGGCAATGACCGCCTTGTCCCAGTGCCGCACCAATACGCCCTTGGCCTTCAAAGCCTGGTAGAGGGTCCCGCCATCCACTTTGGGACAACGGGTAAAGATGAAGTTCGCCTTGCTGGGCAGGGTCTCAAAGCCCAGCTTGCCGAGCTCCTCCACGGTGTAGGCGCGGTTCTCCTGGATCCTGCGGCTGTTGGCTGCATAATACTCATCATTCTTGATGGTGGCGATGGCCGCAGCCATGGTCAGACGGTTGATGTTGTAAGAATTGGTGGAGTACTTCATCTTGTCCAGGTCTTCGATCAGCGCGGGACTGCCAATGGCAAACCCAAGCCGCCCGCCTGCCAGGGAGCGGAATTTTGAAAATGTCTGGCATACCAGCAGGTTCTCGTATTTCCCCACCAGCGGCAGACAGCTTTCGCCGCCGAAGTCAATGTAGGCCTCGTCAATCATGACCACATGGTCCGGATTGCTGCGGACGATGTCCTCGATCTCGGATATGGAGATCACCCGGCCTGTGGGGGCGTTGGGGTTGGCGATGACAATATTTTTCCCGATGCCGCAGTAGTCCGACGGCTCCAGCCGGAAGTCCTCCCGCAGGGGGATTTCGGAATAAGGAAGGCGGTAGAGATTGGCATACACCGGATAAAATCCATAACTGACAGCGGGGAAGGCCACCGGCTTATCCTCATCGCAGAAGGCCATGAAGAAGAAGTTCAGCAGCTCGTCGGAACCGTTAGCCAGGAAGATGTTTTCCACCTCCACGCCGTAGCGCTCCGCCAGAGCCTGCCGCAGAGCCTTGCCCTCCGGGTCGGGGTAGAGGTTTAAACGGTTGATTTCCGCCGCGTTCACCGCCTCCAGCACCGCCGGAGCAGGGGGGAAGGGGGATTCGTTGGTATTCAGCTTGACATACTGCATGTCCTGTGGCTGTTCACCGGGAACATACGCCTCCAGATCCGCAAATCTTGCGCTTAAATATCTGCTCATTGTGCCGCTCCTTCCTGAATCTCACGGGCCAGCGCGCTGCAGGCGTGGGCCTCCAGCCCCTCCAGCCGGGCAAAGGCGGCGATTTTGCCGCTGACGGCGGCGAGGGCGCTGTCACTATAGTAAACGAACTGGGATTTCTTCACAAAATCCTCCACCGACAGCGGACTGGAGAACCTGGCGGTACCGTAGGTCGGCAGCGTGTGGTTGGAGCCTGCGAAATAGTCGCCCAGCGCCTCCGGGGTGCTGCGGCCCAAAAAGATGGACCCGGCGTTTTTGACCTGGTTCAGGTAGTCGAAGGGATTGTCTATGCAAAGCTCCAGATGTTCCGGAGCCAAGGCGTTGGCGATGCGTACAGCCTCCGGAATATCCTTCACAAGAATGATCTTCCCGTTGTTCTCCAGGGATGCCCGGGCAGTTTCCCTTGTAGGAAGTTCCTCCAGCTGCCGTTCCATTTCCCGTACCGCAGCCTGGGCCAAAGCGGGGGAGTCGGTAACCAGGACGGCGCAGCCGTTGTCGTGCTCCGCCTGGCTGAGAAGGTCGGCGGCCACATGGCAGGGATCGCCGCTCCCATCGGCGATCACCAGGATATCGCTTGGCCCGGCGATCATATCAATGCCCACCTGTCCGAATACCTGCCGCTTGGCTTCCTGCACAAAGGGATTGCCGGGCCCTACGATCTTGTCCACCTTGGGAACTGTCTCCGTGCCATAGGCCAGAGCGGCCACCGCCTGCGCCCCGCCGCAGCGGAACACCCGGTCCACGCCCGCAATACGGGCGGCGGCAAGAATGGCGGGATGAATATCCCCGTTACAGGTAGGCGGAGAGACCATCACGATCTCCGGACACCCGGCGATCTTGGCGGGGATGCAGTCCATAAGCACGGTAGACGGCAGGGGAGCGGTGCCGCCGGGGATGTAGACGCCCACCTTTTCAATAGGGGTGACCTTCTGTCCCAGCACCACGCCGGGTTTCTCGCTGATGGTAAATCCATTCTGCACCTGCCGCCGGTGGAAGGCGCGGATATTCTCCGCCGCCTCCTCCAGCACGGCCCGCAATTCCGGCTCCATGTCCGCCAGCGCCTGATCCATCTGCGCCTGGGGGACCTCCAGCGCGTCCAGCTCGGCCTTGTCGAACTCCCTGGCGTAACGCAGCAGCGCGCCGTCTCCATTCTGCCGCACATCTTCCATAATACCGGCGACAATGCCGGAGATATCCCGTTTATCCGGCCTCCGCTCCAGGATCTCCGAAAGCGAGACCTGACTTGCATCTAAAATCTTTATCATAGCAACCTATCCTTTCTCCGAAAGCGCCTCCACCCGGCGGCACAGCTCCACGATCTGTTCATGCTTGAACTTATAACTGACCTTGTTTGCGATGAGCCGGGCGGAAATGGGAACAATGACGGCCTTAGGCTCCAGATCGTTTTCCAGCAGCGTTTTTCCCGTCTCCACAATATCCACGATCACATCGCTGAGCCCCAGGATAGGGGCGATCTCAATGGACCCGTTCAAATGGATGATATCGATATCCCGGCTCATGGAGGCGTAATACCCGCTTGCAATACGCGGGAACTTGGTAGCCACCCGCAGCACCCGGTCCGTCCGGTCCCGGAAATCCTTTTTGCCCGCCACGCACATCCGGCATTTGCCCAGTCCCAGGTCCGCCAGCTCATAGATGTCCGGCGCATACTCCAGCAAAATGTCTTTCCCGGCCACGCCGATATCCGCCGCGCCCCGCTCCACATAAA
>CAMWTG010000174.1 GCA_947177115.1 uncultured Clostridia bacterium | reverse complement strand
CCCCGCTTCGGCAACCCCACCCCCCGCATCGCCGAGACCCCCTGCGGGATGCTCAACGCCGTGGGCCTGCAAAATCCCGGCGTGGAGCACGTCATCGCGGAGGAGCTGCCCCGGATGAAGGAGATCTTCCGCAAGCCGGTGATGGCCAACGTCAGCGGCTTCTCTATCGCGGACTACGCCCATACCTGCGCCCTGCTGGACAGGGAGGAACAGGTGGGCTGGCTGGAGGTGAACATCTCCTGCCCCAACGTCCACGGCGGGGGCATGGCCTTCGGAGCCAGCCCCGAGGCGGCGGCGGAAGTGACCCGGGCCGTGAAGGCCGTCACCACAAAGCCGGTCTATATGAAGCTCAGCCCCAACGTCACGGATATCGCCGCCGTGGCGAGGGCCTGCGAGGACGCGGGGGCCGATGGCGTGAGCCTTATCAACACCCTGCTGGCCATGCGGATTGACCTGCGGACCAGAAAGCCCCTGCTGGCCAACGGCACCGGCGGGCTGTCCGGCCCAGCCGTGTTCCCGGTGGCGGTGCGGATGGTGTATCAGGTCTATGAGGCCGTGAGCATTCCCATCATCGGCATGGGCGGCGTCAGCTCGGCGGAGGATGTGATCGAGATGATGCTGGCGGGAGCCACCGCCGTGGAGGTTGGTGCGGCGAATCTGGTGAATCCCTTCGCCTGCCGGGACATCATCAACGCTCTGCCGTCTGTTATGCAAAAATATGGGATCAACAGTCTATCTGAGTTCATAGGAGGCGCACACAATGGGTAAAGACGTTATCATCGCACTGGATTTTGACAGCCGGGAGAAGACTCTGGCCTTCCTGGACCGCTTCGCGGGAGAGGGAATAGAAAAACCCTTCGTGAAGATCGGCATGGAGCTGTACTATGCCGAGGGCCCGTCCATCGTCCGGGAGATCAAGGCCCGGGGCCACAAGATCTTCCTGGACCTGAAGCTCCACGATATCCCCAACACGGTGAAAAAGGCCATGGCGGTGCTGTCCGGGCTGGATGTGGACATGACCAACCTCCACGCCTCCGGCACCAAGGCCATGATGGAGGCCGCCCTGGAGGGCCTGACCCGCCCGGATGGCACCCGGCCCCTGCTTATCGCCGTGACCCAGCTGACCTCCACCAGCCAGGAGCGGATGGAGGCCGACCTGCTCATTGAGAAGCCTATGGACCAGGTGGTCATGCACTACGCCAGGTGCGCCGCGGACGCGGGACTGGCGGGCGTGGTGTGCTCCCCCCTGGAGGCCGGGAAGGTCCACGAGACCTGCGGCGCGGGGTTCCTCACCGTCACCCCCGGCGTGCGCTTCGCCGATGGCGAGGTGGGGGACCAGGTCCGGGTCACCACCCCCGCCAAGGCAAAGGAGATCGGCTCCGACTATATCGTTGTGGGCCGCCCCATCACCCAAGCGGAGGACCCCGTGGCCGCTTACCGCCGCTGCGTGGCGGAGTTCGTAGGGTAAGGCCATGTGGCGCACGGTTTTATTCGACCTGGACGGGACGCTCACCGACTCCGCGCCGGGGATCACCAACTCTGTGGCCCACGCCCTGGCCCATTTCGGCATCCACGCGGAACCGAAAGAACTGATAAAATTTATCGGCCCACCGCTGAACGAATCCCTGCCGGAGTTTTACGGCTTTTCACCGGAGCAGACGGCGGAAGCTGTCACCGTTTTCCGGGAATACTTCATGGAGAAAGGCTGGCTGGAGAACGCGCCCTATCCCGGCATCGGGGCCCTGCTGAGCGAGCTGAAGGCCGCCGGGCTGCGTCTGATGGTGGCCACCTCCAAGCCGGAGGTCCAGGCGGTGCGGGTGCTGGAACATTTCGAGTTGGCGGATCATTTCGAGCGCATCTGCGGTGCGCCTGCCGGGAATGAGGACGGGGCGCGGAAGTCCGCCGTCATCCGGACCGCCCTCCGTTATGCGGAAGATCTGTCCAACGTGGTCATGGTGGGCGACCGGCGGCACGATGTGGAAGGTGCCCACGAGGCGGGGATCCCCTGTATCGGGGTGCTGTACGGCTACGGAGGCCGGGAGGAGCTGGAACAGGCCGGGGCGGCGTTCATCGCGGAGGATATGGCGGCGCTGAAAGAAATGCTGCTGTAGGGCGTGACCACCGGGCACGCCTTGGGATGAATGTTTTGCCAGGACGGCGCGCCGGGGTCATCGCGCCCTACGGATATGTTATCGTTGAACCGTTTGTAGGGCGGGACGACCCGGCCCGCTGTTCCGGTCGGATGATATCCGCCCCTACGAAATGGGCTTCAGGCCCTCCATCGTCAGCTGGACCCCCAGGCGGAACCCCAGGGTGAAGCTGTCCAGCTCGCTGGCGCGGTCGATGTCCAGGATGGCGTTCCACAGATCATCAAATTCCTCGCTGGTCAGCCGCTGTTCGGCAGCACGTACCGCTTCGCTGGCAGCCTTGACCGCCTGGGCTTCTCCTTCCTGCTGCTGGGAGTCCAGGACAGAATATAGGGTTTTCATCAGGTGGCTCATTTTTATCACTCCAATCTGTTACGAGTTAACATCGTAATGGATTATACCGATACTAATTCGGAAAGTCAAGGCTTTTTGGAGGAATCATGGCGGATTTTTCAGAAAGAATCAAAGCGCTGCGATGCAAACACGGTATGACGCAAGAAGCGTTGGGAAAAATTATTGGAGTTAGGCAGGATTCCATATACACATACGAAAAAGGGAAAAACTATCCCGAGGTGCGCAACCTGATGATCCTGGCGGACTATTTCGGCGTATCCACCGACTACCTGCTGGGCCGCACGGACAACCCGGAGATCAATCGCTGACGCAAACGGCCCCATCCACCGCCAGGCCCCTACAGGGATCCTGCGGCATCCTGAATGGTTGATCAAAATGAAAGTTCATAATAAATAAGGAGAATACCATGGAAAACATCTCTCAACTGATCGCGAAGGACCTGTTAAAGATCAAGGCCGTGTTCTTCCGCCCGGAGGAGCCCTTCACCTGGGCCAGCGGCATCAAGAGCCCGGTCTACTGCGACAACCGCCTGACCCTCACCGCCCCGGAGGTCCGCAATGACGTGGAGAACGCTCTGGCGGAGACCATCCGGCGGGAGTACCCGGACGCGGAGGTCCTCATGGGCACCTCCACCGCCGGCATCGCCCACGCCGCCATCACCGGCCACATCATGGGCCTGCCCATGGGCTACGTCCGCTCCGGAAACAAGGACCACGGGCGGCAGAACCAGATCGAGGGCAGGCTGGAGAAGGGCCAGAAGGTCGTGGTGGTGGAGGATCTGATCTCCACTGGCGGCAGCGTCATCGAGGTGGTGAACGTCCTGCGGGAAGCGGGCGCGGAGGTCCTGGGCGTGGTCAGCATCTTTACCTATGGGATGCAGAAGGGCCTGGACCGTCTGGCGGCGGCGGACGTGAAGAACGTCAGCCTCACCAACTTTGACATCATCGCCCAGGTGGCGGCGGACGAGAAATATATCAAGCCCGAGGACATCGCCAGGCTGATCGCCTTCCGCAATGACCCCTCGGATGAAAGCTGGATCGGAGGAAACAAGTAAGATGGAAAATGTAAGAAGCCTGATCGACATTCTGGAGCTGTCCACCGAAGAGATCGACCGGCTGGTGGAGGTGGGCACGAAGATCATTGAAGACCCCGCCGCTTACGCCCACAAGTGCGATGGACGGATCCTGGCGACCCTGTTCTTTGAGCCCTCCACCCGGACCCGGCTGAGCTTTGAATCCGCCATGCTGAGCCTGGGCGGACAGGTGCTGGGCTTTTCCGAGGCGTCCAGCTCCTCCGCCGCCAAGGGCGAGAGCGTGGCCGACACCGTGCGCACGGTGTCCTGCTACAGCGACATCATCGCCATGCGCCACCCCAAGGAGGGCGCGCCCCTGGTAGCCTCCCAGCACTCCCTTGTGCCGGTGATCAACGCCGGAGACGGCGGCCACAACCACCCCACCCAGACCCTTACCGACCTGCTGACCATCCATCATGAGAAGGGGCGGTTTGAGAACCTGACCGTGGGCTTCTGCGGCGACCTGAAATTCGGCCGCACGGTCCACTCCCTGATCTCCGCCATGAGCCGCTACAAGGGGACGAAGATCGTGCTGGTTTCCCCGGAGGAATTGAAGCTGCCCAGCTATGTGAAGAAGGAAGTGCTGAAAAAGAACGGCATCCCCTACACCCAGACCACCAATCTGGAAGCGGTCATGCCGGACCTGGACATCCTCTATATGACCCGGGTCCAGCGGGAGCGGTTCTTCAACGAGGAGGACTATCTGCGCTTGAAGGACAGCTATATCCTTACGCCGGACAAGCTGCTGGGCGCCAAGGAGGACCTGAGCATCCTGCACCCCCTGCCCCGCGTCAATGAGATCTCTGTGGCGGTGGACAAGGACCCCAGGGCCGCGTATTTCCGCCAGGTGCGGTATGGCCGGTATATCCGGATGGCGCTGATCATGATGCTGCTGGGCATCGAGTGAGGGAGGAGAGCGGATATGACGATTGATTCTATTAAAAACGGTATTGTGATCGACCACATTGCCGCCGGAAAGGCAATGGAGCTGTATAATATCCTGGGCCTGGGCAGGCTGGACTGCTCGGTGGCTATTCTGAAAAACGTTGTCAGCGGGAAACTGGGAAAGAAGGACATCATCAAGATCGATACCAATCTTGATCTGGACTGGGATGTCATCGGCTACGTGGATCCCAATATTACCGTCAATATCATTCAGGACGGCAAGCGGGTGGAGAAGCGGCAGCTCAAACTGCCGGAGCGGATCACCAACGTGATCCGCTGCAAGAATCCCCGGTGCATCACTTCCGTGGAGCAGGAGCTGCCCCAGGTGTTCAAGCTGACCGACCGGGAGAAGCGGGTCTACAGGTGCCTGTACTGCGAGACGCAGGCGGGGAAGTGATTTTCGCGCCCTCCGGGCGCGAACGGGGAATTCTTCTCAAACCGGCCCGGGGCTTGCGCAGCCCCGGACTCCGCGCCTACTTTTGGCCCGCGCCAAAAGTAGGCAAAAACGCGCCAGAACCGAAGGTTCTGGACTCCCTCATTTATTACGGGGGTTATTGTTTTTGCGCTTGTCCTGCAATCCGTCCGGTCTGAACCGGATTTCCGGCGCGTGTACCGGGCGAAGCGTCTGTTTGAGGATGTGACCGGCAGACCCTACCGTTATACACGCCGGATCTCCCGAGGCGCTTTTCGGGAGATCCGGCGTGTGTGACGGTAGGCATTGCGATACGCCCGTGGGTAGCCGCAGAAGTCCGGCGCACCAACGAAGGTACTCAAACAGAAGGACCGGGGTACATCGGAGCGAAAATAAACACTCCCGTAGTTCAGGAAGGTTCTTAGGAAACGTAGTTTCCTAAGCGAGCTTTTGCTTCTTTTCGCTCGCGCGAAAAGAAGGCCCCCGCGCCGGCGAGGCGCGAATCAAAAACAAGATTAAAGCCGGTGCCGCCGCGTAGCGGCGGCCAGAAAGGGACCTTTCATGCCTATAGAAAACATCATACAGCCGGAGGTGCTGCCCGTTTCCGAAACCCTCCGGCTGCGGAAGTACGATGGAAACCACGATTTTGCACTGCCCTGGTATCTGGATCCGGAGACCGTCTGGCTTGTGGACGGCGACAGGGATCCCTATACCCCCGAGCTGCTGAACAAAATGTACACCCATCAGGATACCCACGGGGAGCTCTATTTCATCGAGTTCCTGGAAAAAAGTGACTGGCGTCCCATCGGGGACGTCTGCCTCTCCCTGGACGATTTTGCCATTGTCATAGGCGAAAAGGACCTCCGGGGCAAGGGCGTGGGCAGGGCGGTGGTCTCCGCCCTTGTTGGACGGGCCCGCGCTTTGGGCTGGAAACAGGTCCGGGTCGGGGGTATTTACGACTTTAATCCAGGATCCCAGCGAATGTTTGCCTCTCTGGGATTCCGGAAAGAGGCGAAAACCGAAAAAGGGCACAGCTACATACTGCCACTGGAAAAGGAGTGATCCTATGGACGTTATCGCCGCCATTGCCACCGGAGGAAGCGCCCCCGCCGCCATCGGG